>JAGOAL010000039.1 GCA_017983975.1 Flavobacterium sp. | reverse complement strand
AAATGTTGTACGTTTTTAATTTTTTTTGCCTATTTTCACAATCTAAAATTTTATAAAAGTGAAGAATAATAAACTATTTATATTAATCATTATTTCGCTCATTATTGGCGTTGCTTTAGGCGGTGTTGTACATTATCAATTTCCTGAAGCTATAGATCCTTTTTCAAAAAACATAAAATTATTAGGTACTATATTCATTCGTTTGGTGCAAATGATTATTGCGCCATTGGTTTTTTCCACTTTAGTAGTAGGAATTGCTAAAATGGGCGATATGAAAATGGTGGGCAGAGTAGGAGGAAAAGCAATGGCTTGGTTTATTTCGGCATCATTGATTTCATTGGTTTTAGGAATGGTTTTGGTTAACTTTTTCGAACCCGGAAAAGGGACCACAATTAAATTAGAAGACACTTCGAGTGCTTCAGAATTGTTAGAAAATTCAAAAGGATTTTCATTGGAAGAATTTGTAAAGCACGTGATTCCTAAGAGTTTATTTGAAGCTTTAGCTACGAACGAAATTTTGCAAATTGTAATTTTTTCAATCTTATTTGGAGTTGCATTAGCAGCCTTTAGTAAAAAAGAAGCAAAACCTATTCTTAAATTATTAGATTCGGTTTCTCATGTTATATTAAAAATGGTTACGTTCATTATGTGGACAGCACCATTAGGAGTTTTAGGTGCTGTGGCAAGTGCTATTGCAAAACACGGATTTGAAGTTTTTACACTCTATGCTAAATATTTAGGAGCTTTCTTCGTAGGAATTATAGCCCTTTGGGTGTTGCTGCTGGCTGTGGGTTACCTTATTTTAGGCAAACGACTTTTTGTACTACTTCAAAGAATAAAAAGTCCGCTATTGATTGCTTTTTCAACCACCAGTAGTGAAGCAGTTTTTCCTAAAATGGTTGAAGAGTTAGAACGCTTTGGGTGCCAACCTAAGATTGTTTCGTTCACGTTGCCACTGGGATACTCATTTAACCTTGATGGTAGTATGATGTACATGACGTTTGCCAGTATTTTTATTGCGCAAGTGTATGGAATAGAAATGTCCCTTGGCGAACAATTAACCATGTTATTAGTATTAATGCTTACCAGTAAAGGCGTTGCCGGTGTACCAAGAGCGTCTTTAATTGTGGTGGTTGCCACTTGTGCTATGTTTGGTATTCCGCCAGAAGGCATTGCTTTAATTTTACCTATCGACCATTTTTGTGATATGGCTCGAAGTATGACTAATGTGTTAGGAAACGCCTTAGCAACGGCAGCTATTGATAAATGGGAAACTAAACCAGAAGTATAATATGAACGATTTCCATTGGACCCAATTATTTAATCCTGAATTCTATATTACGATGGAAGTCGGAGGTGTGCCTATTGGAATTTATGTCGTTTTATTTATTGTGTTTGCCGAAACAGGTTTATTTGCAGGTTTCTTTTTACCAGGGGATAGCTTGTTGTTTTTATCCGGAATTTATGCCGAAAAGCTAGCTGCACCGTTGCGATTTATTCCCGAAACGTATTCTGATGTTACGGTGGTTGCACTTGCCATTTCATTAGCAGCAATTATTGGAAATATTTTTGGCTATTGGTTTGGAGCCACCAGCGGCAGAGGTCTATATAATAGAAAAGACGGCTTATTATTTAAGAAAAAATACCTGTATCAATCGCAAGAGTTTTTTGAAAAACACGGCGGAAAAGCGATCATATTTGCCCGATTTTTACCGGTAGTTCGCACCTTTGTTCCTATTATTGCCGGAATTGTACATATGCCTAAAAGTAAGTTCATGCTTTTTAACGTATTGAGCTCGTTCTTGTGGTCTTTTATCTTAGTTTTTGCAGGGCATTATTTATACGCCTTTTTCAATGATGAATTTGGTATCGATTTGAAAAAACACATCGAAACCATTATTTTAATTTTAATTGCCATTACTTCATTTCCTTTGATTATGAAAGCAATTAAGGCGAGGAGAAAGTCGGAAGATAATTTATAAAAAATTATTTATCTAATAATCTTTTATTTTAAGGCAAATCATGTTCAATTTTAAGTAATTGGTCTCTTTCAAAAAAGAATAAATTACCAAGATATTCTTTACTTTTTTCTTCGAGTGGTTTTTTGGAAATTTCATTTTCAAAATACCTGATATAAGTATTTCTCATGTTGCTTTTATAGTAGTCATTATCTATAGAAAACAAAGTGCTAGTATAAGGCTGTTCTAAAGTAGCATTTAAATTGGCATAGCCATTCATTACTAAAAATAATTTATACCCGTGTTCATTTGCATAATTTTCATATATCAGTAAAGGCTTACACAATTTTGATGTGCACCCATTTTTAAAAATATATACTAACGATTTAGGATGTTTTGATAATTCTTGTTGTAATTGTTTGCCATTAATTTTATAGATGAAATTAGGTTTTGTTGTATTAAATTCATCTAAGGCTACAATTAACTTTTTTTGTTCTGGAGGTAATTTATTATAGTCATTTGTTAACCCCTGAATTCTACAAGATAGTATTGATAAACCTATAAAGGTTAAGAATAGCATTTTTTTCATATGGCTTGTTGTTTAGTTCGTTTATTTTTTTCTTTTCCAAATCTAATAAAAAACAATAAATTATTTTTATTAAAACCAACTACTAGAGGAGTTCCAACTATTTTTTTCTGAAAGGATTGGTTTTGTATGTGATAAACCCAAAAAATAGAAATAATATAATTTTACCAACAAAAAATCCATTTCCATAATCATTTAAATTTTTTGAATGGTAAATAATAATATTTAAAAGGATAAAGAATAGGTACAATAGAATTATTATTGAAGCGTAAAATATAATTTTTTTCATTTTTTTGTCATGTTTAAGGCGACAATGTTTCCAAAGTCGCCTATATTTTTTTATTTCGTAACAGTTGTTGTTGTTGGAGTATAAATACTGAATGTTAATGCAGCAATTAATCCATTTACAAAAGTTTGTCTTGTGTGAACAGTATAATCTGTTGCACCTTCAGCCATAGTTTTTGAATCAGAAACACCTACAGGTGCTAATCCACCAATTACATAATGATTCCATTTTGTAACTTTAGTGCTGCCTTGAGCTCCTTTTCCAACAACACTTGTATAAGAAAAACAAGATGTTAACATAATTGACATTGCAAAGGCAATAGTCATAACTTTGAATGTTCTTTTCATTCTTTTTTAATTTATTGTTATATACCCAATATTGAGTCTGATTTAGGCATTGTTTACGGTTTCGATGCTATCCGTTTTATCAAATAAACCTTTCATTACCATTTACTCTCCTTTGATATTGGAGATTTTTGGTGATAAAAATACAAAAATTTTCTAAATTTACAAATTATAAGTATTTTTTTTAAGTTATAAGTACTTTTAAAGTAACTTTTTTATTTTTCTTTAGCGTTTAAATTTTTTTCAGAGATCAATCAATCTGGAAGTTTTATACAAAAAAAGAAAGCCCTTGCAATAAAAAACATTTTAGTACATTTACTTTTTTAAGTGCTATAGTGTATGCAACTAAGTTATTGGGAAATAAAAAATTGGTTTACCAACGTCGATTTTACCATCGTTGGCAGTGGTATTGTAGGTTTGCATGCCGCTCTAGCGTTGCGCGAACGTTTCCCTTCGGCTAAAATTTTAGTACTTGAAAAAGGTGTTTTACCCCAAGGCGCCAGTACAAAAAACGCTGGTTTTGCTTGTTTTGGCAGTTTATCCGAAATCATAGACGATTTAAAAACCCACACCGAAGAAGAAGTTTTACAACTCATTCAAAAACGATATGCAGGCTTGCAATTATTACGAAAAAATCTCGGCGATGCAGCTCTAGATTTAAAACCATTTGGCGGTTATGAGTTGTTTCTAAAGAGTGACCTATCAAGCTATGAAGAGTGTTTGCAAAAAATGCCGTTTATCAATGAGCTTCTTAGACCCTATTTTAAATCGGATGTTTTTTCAAAACAAGTTGATCGATTTCAATTTTCAGACATAACAGAATATCTCATTTTTAACCCGTTTGATGCTCAAATTGATACCGGAAACATGATGCAGGCGCTACTCAAAAAAGTGCATCAAAATGATATTTTGATTTTGAACAATCAGACTGTATCCAATTTTCAAGAACTGAATGATGGTGTTGAGGTTGAAACGAATGGAATAATTTTTAAAACTAATAAATTATTATTTACTACAAACGGTTTTGCAGCCCAATTGACCCATAATCAAGTGCAACCCGCAAGAGCCCAAGTTTTAATCACAAAACCTATTCCAAATCTAGACATCAAAGGTACCTTTCATTTAGAGCAAGGGTATTATTACTTTAGAAACATCAATGATAGAATTTTATTAGGTGGCGGAAGAAATTTAGATTTTGATGGCGAAACTACTACTTCACACGAAACGACAGAATTGATTCAAAATCGTTTGGAGGAATTATTAAAAAATGTAATTTTACCATTAACTCATTTTGAAATTGACCATCGATGGAGTGGTACTATGGGCATTGGAGCGCATAAAAAACCTATTGTTGAACAACTATCAAATCATGTTTATTGTGGGGTGAGAATGGGCGGCATGGGCGTTGCAATAGGAAGTATAATAGGTCAAGAAGTAGCAGATTTAATTTAAAATATGGCAAAAAAGATAACACCAAATAAAGCATCAAAACCCGCAGTAAAACGAACTACCGGTCAAAAAATAAAACGGTTCTTATGGTTGGCCTTTTTATGGTTCAACGGCATTAACTTTTTAATAGTTTTGTTGTTCAAGTTTGTACCAGTGCCATTTACGCCTTTAATGGGTATTCGTGCTATGGAACACAAAAAAGAAGGAAGGGAAATGACTTGTAGCCATGAATGGGTGCCTATAGATGAAATTTCCTTAAACCTTCAAAAAGCTGTTATTGCTAGCGAAGATGGTCGTTTTTTAGACCATTGGGGATTTGATTTTGAAGCCATGCAAAAAGCGTTTAAAAGCAATCAAAAAGGTAAAAAAATAAAAGGTGGAAGCACTATTTCGCAACAAACGGCAAAAAATGTGTTTTTATGGCAGGGCAGAAGTTATGTACGTAAAGGTTTAGAAGCATATTATACCGTTTTAATCGAATTGGTTTGGGGTAAAAAACGCATCATGGAAGTGTATTTAAACAGCATAGAAATGGGCGATGGTGTTTATGGTGCCGAAGCAGCTGCAAAGCATTGGTATCGAAAAGATGCTGCTAGTTTAACCCGATATGAAGCTGCTGGAATAGCCGCTATTTTACCCAATCCGAGAAAATATAAAGCATCCAATTCCTCATCATATATCAACCGAAGAAAAGCAAAAATTTCACGCTATATTCCAATGATTAATCTGGATTATTAAAACAAGGCTATTGAAAAAAACGGTATTAATTACAGGAGCAGCAAGCGGCATTGGCAAACAAACTGCCTTATTTTTTGCTGAAAAAGGTTGGACGGTAATAGCCACAATGCTTTCCTTGGCTGAAGCCGAAGAATTGTTAAATGATCCTACAATTTTTTGTTACGAATTAGATGTAACAAGTACTGAAAGTATTGCCTTAGCTCAACAAAAAATACTTAAAGACCATAAAAAAATTGATGTCATTATAAATAACGCGGGAGTTGGGTATCGAAGTTTTGTTGAACTTTCTGAAGATGAAAAAATCGATGCCATAGTTAAGATCAATTGGCTAGGAGTAGTTAAAGTTTGTAGAGCATTTATTCCTGTATTTAGAGCACAAAAAGACGGTTTATTCATAAATATTTCCTCAATTGCAGGTTTGGTAAATTTACCTCTTGGCAGTTTTTACCATTCCACAAAACAAGCGGTTGAAAGTTTTTCAGAATGCATGGCCTATGAATTATATGATTTAAATATAAAAGTATGCACCGTTCAATTTGGAAACGCGCCTACTTCCTTTCAAAAAAATGTAACCAAATGCCCTAAAACGGCAGTACCTTCTTATAATCATTTAATGCAAAAGGTGACCGATTTATTGCTGAAAAAATCAAATAAAAACACTAACCTTACTCCGCTTATTACGCAAAAGTTATATGAAATTGCCGAGCATCCGAATCGAAAATTTAGACGCTATACCATTGGGTTTGATGCTAATTTCATGCGATTTCTAAGAAGAGTTTTAGGATACCGACTTTTTAATGCGGTAATTCGAAAATTCTCTTTAAAATAATTTATTTTTTTCCGTAACGTTTCTAATTTGTTGTCGTCTTATTAGAAAAAATAAAAGATGAAAGCACACGAAATTGATTACCATATTTATGGTGAAGAAATGCAATATGTAGAAATAGAACTTGATCCGCAAGAGGTGGTTGTAGCCGAAGCCGGAAGTTTTATGATGATGGAAAACGGCATTAAAATGGAAACTATTTTTGGTGATGGAAGTCAGCAAGAAGGAGGAATTTTTGGCAAATTATTATCGGCAGGAAAACGCGTTTTAACAGGCGAAAGTTTGTTCATGACGGCGTATCAAAATGTTGATTTTGGTAAACGTAAAGTTTCTTTTGCTTCACCTTATCCTGGTAAAATTGTACCCATTGATTTACAGCAATATGGAGGTAAGTTTATCTGCCAAAAAGATTCGTTTTTATGCGCTGCCAAAGGTGTAGCAGTAGGTATTGAATTTACTAAAAAATTGGGAACAGGTTTGTTTGGAGGCGAAGGATTCATCATGCAAAAAATAGAAGGTGATGGCATGGCATTTGTACATTCTGGCGGAACCCTAGCACGAAAAGAATTACAAGCAGGTGAAGTTTTACGAGTTGATACAGGTTGTTTAGTTGGGTTTACCAAAGACGTAGATTATGATATTGAATTTGTTGGAGGAATCAAAAACACCTTATTTGGAGGCGAAGGTGTTTTCTTTGCTACCCTTCGCGGACCTGGAATTGTTTATATTCAATCATTACCATTTACTCGCTTAGCAGATAGAATCATTGCATCGGCTCCAAAAGCGGGCGGAAGCGGAAGAGAAGAAGGAAGCCTTTTAGGCGGACTAGGCAGAATGCTCGATGGCGATAACCGATTTTAATAAAAAACCGTTTCATTATTGAAACGGTTTTTTATTTGAATTTTGAAATTAATTATTTCAATTCTTTAATTCCCATATTGTACAACGTAAATACTTGCATATCTACATTTTCTTGAATAGTTGCTGCTACTGATTTTCCAGCACCATGCCCTGCGTTTACTTCAATACGAATTAAAACTGGATTGTCTCCAGATTGTTTCGCTTGTAACTCGGCTGCAAACTTGAAACTATGTGCTGGCACTACTCGGTCGTCATGATCGCCAGTAGTCACTAAAGTAGCAGGATATTTTGTTCCCGCTTTTACATTATGTACAGGCGAATACCCCTTAATGTATTCAAACATTTCGGCACTTTGTTCAGCTGTTCCATAATCGTAAGCCCAACCAGCACCAGCGGTAAATGTATGATAACGTAACATGTCTAAAACACCTACTGCAGGTAATGCAACCTTAATTAAATCAGGACGTTGCGTCATTACAGCGCCAACTAATAATCCACCATTAGAACCGCCTTTTATGGCTAAATAATCAGATGAAGTATAGTTTTCTTTAATTAGATAATCGGCTGCAGCAATGAAATCATCAAATACGTTTTGTTTTTTAAATTGGGTTCCGGCATCGTGCCATTCTTTTCCATATTCACCACCTCCACGTAAATTCGCGACAGCGTAAATCCCTCCATTTTCTAACCAAACGGCATTTGAAATACTAAATGCAGGAGTTAAGCTTACATTAAATCCACCATAACCATATAAAATGGTTGGGTTTTTTCCGTTTAACGAAGTTCCTTTTTTATAGGTAATAATCATCGGAACTTTTGTACCATCTTTAGAAGTATAAAACACTTGTTTCGATTCGTAATTTGCCGAATTGAAATCTACTTTAGGTTGTTGGTATATTTCAGATTTACCCGTTTTTGGATCAAATGTATAAATGGTATTTGGCGTTACATAATTCGTAAATGAAAAATATAATGTAGTTTCTTTTTCTTTTCCGCCAAAACCTCCAGCTGTTCCAACACCCGGTAATTCAATATCTCTAACTAATTTTCCGTTGTAATCATATTGTTTGATAAACGAAACGGCATCTTTCATATAACTTGCAAAAATGTAACCGCTTCCAGTATTAGGCGACAGTACGTTTTTAGTTTCTGCGATGCAATCTTTCCAATTTTCCTTAGCCGGATTTGATAAATCAAAAGTCACCACGCGTTTGTTTGGCGCTTTATAATTGGTTACCAAATAAATTTTCGATCCTTTGTTGTCTAAAACATCATTGTCGTTTTCGTAATTATCAATTAATGTTACGATTTTACTGTTTGGTTTTGATAAATCTAAATAATACAATTCGTTTCCAGAGGTTGAATTTGCAGCGGTAATGAATAAATAGTTTTCATCTTCCGAAACGCCACCGCCAACATACCTTCTTTTTACATCGCCACCATAAATTAATTTATCAGTTTTTTGCGAAGTGTTTAATTTGTGGTAATACAATTTATGTTGGTCGGTTTTTGCCGATAATTCACTTCCTACCGGTTTGTCGTAACTTGAATAGTAAAAGCCTTCGTTTTTGTACCAAGACACGCCACTAAACTTTACATCGACAATCGTATCGCCAATAATTTTCTGAGTTTTAGCTTCCATTACAATAACTTTTCGCCAATCGCTTCCTCCTTCAGAAATAGAATACGCTACTAAACTTCCGTCTTTACTAAAATTTATTCCTCCTAAAGAAGTAGTTCCATCTTTAGAAAAAGTATTAGGATCTAAAAAAAGTTCTTCTTTTCCATTTTTATCTTTTCGATATAACACCGATTGATTTTGAAGCCCATTATTTTTATAATAATAAGTGAAATCACCTTCTTTAAATGGCGCCGAAATTTTTTCATAATTCCATAATTGCTCCATTCTCGTTTTTAGCTGATTTCGGTATGGAATTTGAGCTAAATAATCATAAGTTACTACATTTTGAGCTTTTACCCAAGCTTCGGTTTCGGTACTTCGGTCGTCTTCTAACCAACGATATGGGTCGTTGATTTTTTCACCAAAATAGGTATCAACGTGGCCGATTTTTTTCGTTTCAGGATAGGTAATTTTTGTTTGTGCGTTCATAACAAGTGTACAAACAATAGCGGTTATTGTTATTGTTTTTTTCATAAAAAGAATATTGATTGAGTAACAAAGATATTCAATTGAACGGAATGAAAATGTTAATTATAAATCAAAATTTAAACGCAACATAATATTTCTACCCATATTATTAATGCCGTCTGCTTTTAACCGCGATAAATGATTGACATATGTTTTGTTCAACAGATTTGTTCCAGCAAGATTTAACTGTACAATTTTATTACCAATGGTGATCGTTCCGCCAAGGGCTAAATTAACCAATAAATAATCGGGAGTTGGAGTTTCAAATTCGCTTAATTTATCTTGTTTAAAGGTGTAATTTAAAAAACACGAAACATAATTGTTTTTAATCCATTGGTTCGAATCCAGTTCTACTCTTATGTTGTTTTTCCATTGGTAGGCAGGAATTAACGGCAAATTAGCACTGCCTTGCGTCCCAATTACATTTTCAAAACTACTAGTAAAATGTAACCAATCATAAGGATGCGGGTGAAAGTGAATTCCTATTTCACTTCCATACAACTGCGCATTATTTTGTGTATAAATATAAACGTCATTACCATCAATTTGGTTACCGGTTGGAGTAATAAAAATGTAACCATCAATATGATTATAGAATCCGTTTGCAAACATTTCAAAATGCTCACTTTTGTACTCTAAGTTAACATCTACTTGAAGGTTTTGCTCTTTTTTTAATTCGTTAGAACCTATTTCATAACGATTACTTCCTTCATGCACTCCGTTTGAAGTTAGTTCTGATAAATTAGGGGCTCTAAATCCAGAAGCAATATTAATTCTTGTTGAAAGTGAATTGGAAAGACTGGTTTTGTATCCTAATGAAGCATTAAAACTATTGAATTGTTTGTTGATGGCTTCAAAATAACCTTCTTCGCCTTCAGTTCCGTGAGTTGAGGTGTTTATTTTTCTATTATCGTAACGAATTCCGGCTTGTAAAACATTGGAATTCCAACTGTAATTTGTGGTTGCAAATGCGCCAAAATCGGCAACTTTTGCATCAGGAATAAGTAATTCTTCCCCAAAGTTCGTGTTGGTTTGATCCATTCCTTGAATTCCAATGATTGTTTCCCAACGATTCATTTTTGGAACAAAATATTTCACATTATAACTTGCCGTTTTTAATTTCATAGATAAAGCAATTTCATCAGAAGCTTCCAATTCTTTTCGGTCGTTTAACGAATAGCCAAAATCGGCTTCAATTTTTGAATTTTTAAAATATACTTTTTGGTTCAAACTCAACAAATGATTCGCTACTTCTTGTTTTGGAAAAAGTGGATTTCTGAAACCTGAATTTTCTAAATCTTCTTCGGGCAAACCTAAATTTAAGTTGTTGTAATTGTATCTAAAATCGGTAGATATTTTTGAATTTGAATAACCAATTCCTGATTTAAAATCTTTTTCAATGAAACGTGTATTGATTATTCGATCTCCATTCGGAACTTCATAATCGGCATGTGAAGTGTAATTTCCTCGTAGTAAAAATTTGAAATTTGACGGACTGGCTTTAACGCCAAACGTACTAGAAGTTCCTTGTGTATTCGTAAAATAACTTTGTTCAAAATCGGCCGATTTTTCTTTATACGGAGCATATTTTTCTGGATTAAAATAAACTACACCGCCCAGAGCATCTGAACCATATAATAACGACGCGGGTCCTTTAATTACTTCAACGCTTTCAATTCCGGCCGCATTTAAACCCAGTCCGTGTTCTTCTCCAAATTGTTGATTTTCCATACGAACTCCTTGTGAATAAACTAAAACACGGTTGCCGCTCAACCCTCGAATCACAGGTTTACCAATGGAATTTCCTGTCGAAATCTGCGAAACTCCTGGAATGGTTGCAATACCCTCAATTAGCGAAGTGGCTCCGTTTTCTTTCAATGTTTTTACCGAAGCATGTTCTACTTTCATTACATTTTGCGATTGTATTTTATTATATAAAGTAGAAATAATTACTTCTTCTAAATGGATCTCTTTTTCTAAAAGCATTACATTTAAAATAATGTCATCGCTATTGGTTTTTATTACTTCTTTTTTTGTTTGAAACCCTGTTCGTTGAAAAATAACTTCAGTTGTTCCTTTAGGAACTGATGCTAACTGAAAATACCCGTTTTCATCGGTTGTTGTTTCAGTATTGTTTTCTAAAACGTGAACGATAACACCCGATAATTTTTGCTGGTTGCTATTAGTTACGTATCCGCTAATTTTAAATTGAGAAAAGCCCGCTATTGAAAATAATAGCAAGAGTATATTGAATTGCTGTTTCATTTTTAAGTTTTTATTTGATAAATAATACAAAAATTTGTTTCACATCAGATTGATGCAAAACAATATGAGCCCCATAAAATAGAGCTATTGTAGTTATGAAATAAAAACAGGTGGTCCTCTTAGATAAAACGAATTTCCATCAGCAGTAATACAAGTTTCAGTGCTGTTGAATTGGTAAGGAATTTCGTAAAACGAAGGAATAAAGTCAAAGTGTAAAACCTCTGGTGAAAGGAAAGCCGCAAATTTGAAATCACAAACCGGACAATTTTCGCTTTCGGTAACCGTTTTTTCAGAAGATTTAAAAGTCAAATGATGTGTGTCATCACAGCATTCTGTTTTAAGGTGGTGTTCGTGCGAAAAAGCATGCACTGATTGATAGCATACCGCAAATAAAACGGCAAGCATCAAGCTAATGTTTATATATAATAATTTCTTTTTCACAAGTGCAAAGATACTGCTTTTAGAGTAAAGCAAAAATTCAAACCACGAATTAACGATTTTTTAAGTTTTGATGGACTTAATTCGCTAGTTCATGGTTTTTTGTTTTTTGCCACAGATTAAAGGATTTATAAGGATTTAATCCGAGTTAATCCGTGAAATCTGTGGCTAAATTTTAAACTAGATTATTCGAAACCAAGTATTCTGCAATTTGAATCGTATTCGTAGCCGCTCCTTTTCTTAAGTTATCGGAAACAATCCACATATTAATGGTGTTGGGTTGGCTTTCATCTCTTCGGATTCTTCCTACGAAAACATCATCTTTTCCTTGCGCATAAATAGGCATAGGATAGGTGTATGTGTCTAAATTATCTTGAACTGTTACGCCCGATGTGTTGTGTAAAATTTGACGTACTTCGTTCACATCAAAATCATTTTCAAATTCAATATTCACGGCTTCACTATGTCCGCCAACTACCGGAATTCTAATAGCGGTCGCTGTAACGGCAATGGTTTTATCGTTTAATATTTTTTGCGTTTCGCGAACTAATTTCATTTCTTCTTTGGTGTAACCGTTCTCTTCAAAACTATCGCATTGTGGAATAGCATTTCTGTGAATAGGATATTTATAGGCCATTTCGCCTTGAATTCCTGCATATTCATTTTCCAATTGTTGTACTGCTTTTACGCCTGTTCCTGTTATGGATTGATAGGTAGAAACTACAATACGTTTAATGTCATATTTAGCATGCAAAGGCGCTAAAGCCATTACCATTTGAATCGTAGAACAGTTCGGATTGGCAATAATTTTATCGTCTTTGGTTAAAACCGAAGCATTGATTTCTGGAACTATCAGTTTTTTAGTTTCGTCCATTCGCCATGCCGAAGAATTGTCAATTACGGTAGTTCCGGCTGCAGCAAATTTTGGTGCCCATTCTAATGAGGTTTCGCCACCAGCAGAAAACAAGGCAATTTCTGGTTTAAGATCTACAGCAGTTTGTAAACCCACTACTTTATAACTTTTCCCTTTCCATTCGATTTCTTTTCCAACTGATTTTTCTGAAGCAACTGGAATTAATTCGGTTACTGGAAAATTTCGTTCTGCTAATACCTGAAGCATTATTTCGCCTACCATTCCGGTAGCGCCTACTACGGCTACTTTCATTTTTCTGAGATTTAGTTTCACAAAAGTAGAGAATAATCAAATTACTTTACAAACAGGAATGCTATTTTTCAAAAAAGTTACTGATATATTTGAATGAAGGTCAAATTATGATCTAAAATTTATCACTTTCAACTTTAAGATTTAAAATGTAAATTTGCACCTTATTTTTCGGTTAAAACCGATAATAAAAAATCAGAAAACAGACTATAGAAAACAGAAATGAAATATTTCCACGAAAAAATCGAAGCCAAATGGCAACAATATTGGGCAAAAAACCAAACTTTTGCTGCGTCTAATCAATCGGA
>JAGOAL010000059.1 GCA_017983975.1 Flavobacterium sp. | reverse complement strand
ATCCGCGCTTGTATAACATGAACATTTCGGCTGTGGATTTTTATCCCGCATACATCAAAACATACGTAGAACGAGATGTGCGGACCATAATAAATGTCCAAGAACTGAAATCGTTTCGGAAGTTTTTACAGTTGATTGCACACCAAGCTGGACAACTGTTCAATGCGTCTGAATTGGCGAAAAAACTTCAGCTAGACAGTAAAACCATACAGCGTTGGATGTCAATATTAGAAACAAGTTATATTGCATTTACCTTGGAGCCGTGGCACAATAATTTATCCAAACGAGTGGTGAAAACACCCAAATTGTACTTTTATGACACCGGATTGTTGTGTAGCTTGTTGGGTATAAAAAGTTTGGAAGAACTGCAAGCCTCACCTTACAAAGGTGCTATTTTTGAGAATTATGTTTTGCTTGAACTGAAAAAGCAGCACAATGCCATTGGAAAACAAGTAGCATACAACTTTTGGCGCGACAGCAATCAAAAGGAAATTGACTTGCTAATTACTGATGGCTCAAATCTTCATTTAATCGAAATGAAAGCTTCTTTGACAGTTCGCAGCGAACACGTGCACAACTTACATTTTCTCGATGACTTGTTACCGAATCATACGCTGCACCATTATTTGGTCAATTTTTATGAAACATCGCAAGTTCGGACCAAGGAAACTATTGTTTCTTGGCAAGATGCTGGATTAATCGTTTAATTAATGGTGACTTCGAGTTCCGAATTCTTCGCCTCAGTCACCATTAATTGATTTCCGTAAAACGCTGAATCAATAACTTTTTACGTGATAAACGGACATAATAAGCGTGCTTTTTTTGAATAAAAATCAATTAAAAAAATATAATTTAATCGAAAATTTTTGTTGAATTTTTATTGATTTTAAAAACGTACATAAAACATTATTAATCAATAAGTTAAAACGACTATAAAATTAGTTTATTCCGAAATTACATAAAGAAAATTCCGAATTTACATAAGATTTATTCCGAAATTACATAAGCTAAAATCCAGATTTACATGGAGAGAAAACAGAGCGAGAATGAGAGCGAGAATGAAGAGAAGACAGAGCGAAAAAGAGAAACAGAATGATGAGTTTCTAATTCAGAATGAAGAATAATGAATGTAGAGGAAGCCTTGATTTTCAAGTACTATTCTTCCTTCTCACACTGTTTCTCACGCTGACATTGTCTTCGTTCTCACACTGTTACTCACACTGAAATTTGGACTGCTTATCGCTATTTTATTCGTTCTGGATTTATTCATTAACTACTTACACGTCTGTTTTCGATTTTTGTTTGAGATTCCTTTATAGTTCTTTATCTGGAAGAACGATTGTTTTTGAAAACTCATCATGCCAAGAATAACCAAATTTATTAAACAAACAAGACAAAAACTCACCAGGTATTATTCTAATAATTGTTCGTTTAAAGGCATCTATAATAGTTAATGAACCACCATTATCCTTAATTGCTGTTGTATCCGTGAAGTATTTAGCAATAGTTTTACCATTAAATGACTCAAACAAAAAATAATACAAAAAATAAAAAAGTATATATATAAATGAATTTTCATTCAAAGAAAATAAAACATATAAATAATATACGAAATAAATTAAAGATGTATCAATTAAAAAATTAAAAAACCTTAAGTGTCTTTTTGCCAATTGATTTGGTGAAAAATTACGTTCCATTTAATCTATTTTTTTAATTTAATTTTGATTATTGAAATTACAAGACCGATTGCCACCAACACATCAACGATGTTCCATAGCTCACGACCAAGTGCGATTTTCAGAAAGGGTTGAAATAAAATAGCTAAGCCGATATACAGCAACACTTGTATTTCTTTCTTCTCCTCGTATGCCGCATACGCAAAATAAGCAAAACTGATCCCTGCTACTAAGCGCACAAATTGGTAATAACCATAAGGCATGTCGAATAGACAAAGTAGCAGTAAAATGGAAAGGATGAGTTTGATTATTTTATTCATGTTAATGATTAAAAAGCTTCATTTATATTACTTGAAATTGTATTAAAATTACCTCCAACTTGGCTAATCAATTTATATGTTAAAATATTATTATCTAATATTATAAGATTTTCGTCTTTTCCAAAACTTTCAGAATCTAAAAAACCACCTTTCAATTTATTATCATTTACAATGTTTGTTTTGTTGGGATCCCAGCCTTTTCCATAATAGAAAAATATTTGATAAACACCATTTGGTAAATTAAAACTATAATAATCATTTGCTCTTATATAAGCATGAGCAATTACATTATCTTGTTTTTTTATGGATACAATAACATCGGAGTTTTCATCTGTCTCAATTTTTATTACAGAACAATCTAAATCAGAACAATCTAAATTGTTTCCAAATAAATAATAATATGGTTCAGAACCGGTTGATAACGAATTACTTTTAAACTTCTGGTAATTCTCTTCATCTTTAATTTCTTTTTCTGATTTACAAGAGATTAGAAGAAAATTAAATGATATAAAAAGTAAAATATATTTTGTCATTTATTCTGATTTTTTTGGAAAATTCAAGAAGCGTGAAGTAACTATTGGGATAAAGAAAATAGAAACTGTTGTGATAGACATAATAACATCAGCAGTTTCACCTTTTAAAAATATAGCTAATGAACTTTTTGGAGAAAAATGCTCAACAAGAGATAGTGAAAGTTTAATTCCTAGAATAGCAATAACAATAAAAGCTGCTGTTTCAAGAAATGAATATTTTCCCATTAATTTTACAAACCATTGTGCAATAAAACGCATAGCAAGTATTCCAATAAAAACGCCAATACAAACTAAAATAATGTTAGGTGTAAATGCAACAGCAGCAAAAACATTGTCAATTGAAAAAGCCATATCCATTAATTCAACTAAACAAACAGTGGCCCAAAAATTACCTATTGATCCAACAGTAATTCTATATAACCAATTTGATTTTTTATCAATAACATCATCTTCTGTTGATTCAGTTTGCTTTCCTTTCCAATATCCATAAACAAGATATAATAAATATAAACCACCAACAGGTTTTAACCACCAGATTTTAATCAATATTGAAGCAAATATCATAGCTAACCCTCTAAAGATATAGGCCCCCCAAATACCATATTTAAGCGCCTTGTCCCTCTGTTTTTCTGGTAAATCCATTACCATTGTAGCTAAAACTGCTGCGTTATCAACTGAAAGTAAACTTTCAATTATAACTAAATTACCGATGATTCCAAGAGACGCCCCAGGATTATCAATTATTTGCTGTACTAATTCATTCATGATTTTAATTTATTTATTTATTTGTTATTGTTACTATTACTACTCTACCACCTTCATCCTTTGAAAGCAATAGCTTTTTACCATCCGTTAATTCTACCATTGAACCAATAGGAACTTCTTTACCTTCCGTGACATCTTTCATTGATGTTAATTTTTGGTTTACGAAAACCCATTTATTATTATGAAATGTGAAATAACCTACAGGAACTTTTTGTTCTGCTGTTGTCTTTTCGTTTCTAGTTACATTTTTATTTACGTGCCATTGAAACAAATATTGATTATCATAAACCATTAATCTATGATTTTCAGGTTTCCAAACTGATTCTTTAAATTGATAGTATAAATCTAACATTGGCAAGGTACCTTTGTGGGCAGTCCCACAAAATGGGCATTTAGGCGTATTTGTATTATCAAAGACATACCATTTTTGTTCACAAGTAACATTATAACATTTCTGCATTAAATCTGTTGTCTTCAGCAATCCAATTTCCCATTCTTCTGCTGTAGGTCTTTGCATAGGATTATGTAATCCATCTATAAAAACTTTGTCAAAAAGCGTTTTCAAATACGGACCAGTAATAGAATAGGGAAGTTTTGCAATATCTGCCCAAGGTAAATCCCATTTTGAAACCTGATTTAATTTAGGCCTATTGGTTACGTCTTTTGGA
>JAGOAL010000038.1 GCA_017983975.1 Flavobacterium sp. | reverse complement strand
GATGTACTTATCTGACTCAAGAAGTATTAGTAATTGATTATCCTAAATATTTCACACCAAATGGTGATGGTCATAACGATACATGGAACATCATTGGAATGAATCAACCAGATGCTAAATTATACATTTTTGATCGCTATGGAAAGCTATTGAAACAACTGAGCGCAACCACAGCAAGTGAAGGTTGGAATGGAATTTACAACAATGAAAAACTACCATCAACTGACTATTGGTTTACACTTGATTACACAGAAAACGGCGCCAAAAAACAATTTAAAGCCCATTTTTCTCTAAAACGATAAAAAAAAGAGGAATTTAATTTCCTCTTTTTTTATATTGAATTCACAAAATACTTTCCAACTTTCTGAAAATTTCGTAATTTTACCTCAAACATCACCTATTAAATTATGGAAACGCATTTTGAAAGCAATCCGTTGATTGATCGATTACCAAAACATTTAAAGCAATTCATAAAACCGCAAGTTTATGAAGATTACACTCCTATAAATCAAGCAGTATGGCGCTATGTAATGCGTAAAAATGTTGACTATCTTTCAAAAGTTGCTCATAATTCTTACCTTGAAGGTTTACAAAAAACAGGTTTAGAAATCGATAATATTCCAAATATGTATGGAATGAATCGTATCTTAAAAGAGATTGGTTGGGCTGCCGTTGCTGTTGATGGTTTCATTCCTCCCAATGCATTTATGGAATTTCAAGCGTATAATGTTTTAGTTATTGCTTGCGATATTCGTCAATTAGAACACATCGAATATACACCAGCTCCCGATATTATTCACGAAGGAGCAGGTCATGCGCCTATTATAGCAAACCCAGAATATGCAGAATATTTAAGACGATTTGGTGAAATTGGCTGTAAAGCAATTTCTTCCGCTAGAGATTATGAATTGTATGAAGCCATTCGTTTATTATCGATACTCAAAGAAGCAGAAGATACTCCTGAAGAAGAAATTAAAAAAGCAGAAGAACAAGTTGATTTCCTGCAAAACAACATGGGAGAATTATCTGAAATGTCTCGCATTAGAAATTTACACTGGTGGACGGTTGAATATGGCTTAATTGGAACTGTAGAAGATCCAAAAATATATGGTGCCGGTTTACTTTCCTCTATTGGAGAAAGCGCTTGGTGTATGACAAATAATGTTAAAAAGATACCCTACGATATTTCGGCCGCAGATCAAAGTTTCGATATTACAAAGCCTCAGCCTCAACTATATGTAACACCAGATTTTGCACAATTAAGTCAAGTTTTAGAGGAATTTGCTAATAAAATGGCATTACGAACAGGTGGTTTATCAGGTATAAAAAAATTAATTAATTCAACAGCATTAGGAACAATTGAATTGAGTACTGGGTTACAAATTTCTGGTGTGTTTAGCAATGTAATTGAAGACGAAGGAAAACCAGTTTATGTTCAAACTTCTGGAAAAACTGCATTATATTACAGAGAAAAAGAACTAGTAGGCCACGGAACTGAGTATCATGCCGAAGGTTTTGGTTCGCCAATAGGAAAATTAAAAGGTATTAATTTAGCCATTGAAGAAATGAGTCCGAGAGATTTGGGTGCCTATGCAATTTATGAAGGCGAACAAGTAACTCTAGAATTTGAAGGAAATATTATCGTAAAAGGAGAAATTATTACTGGTTCTCGCAATTTACAAGGAGAAATTTTATTGATCAAATTCAAAAATTGTACCGTTACACATAACGATAAAGTGCTTTTTCAACCTGAATGGGGCATTTATGATATGGCTGTAGGGAAAAAAGTAATTTCTGCCTTTTCTGGTCCAGCTGATGTAAATAGTTTTGATATGATTAATCACGTTCCATCATCGCAAACTATAAAGCAAAAAAAATCGACGGAAAGAGCAGAATTAGAGAAATTATATGCTAATGTGCGAACAATTAGAGAAAAAAAATCGGCAGCAATTACTTTAAAAGAAACATTCGCAGCAGTAACTTCTGGTCATCCAAACGATTGGTTACTTTCGGTAGAAATTGCAGAACTTGCTCAAAAAGAAGAAAATTCAGACTTGGCCAACAAAGTTTTAAATCATTTAGAAAATGTAAAAACTAATCGCCCAGAAATTGCGCATTTGATTACTAATGGATTGGAATTGTTTTTTGAGAAAGCAAATGCTTAATGGTAACAATTGTTACTGAAGAATATATCGTTCTAAATTATCTTTGCTGAAAAAATAACATTTATATGGGACTATTAGATTTTTTAGGAATTGGAAATAAAGCAAATGATGTGCAAGAATACATTCAAAAAGGAGCAATTATACTTGATGTTAGAACTCCTGATGAATTTAAAGAGGGACACATCAAAAACTCTAAAAATATTGCTTTACAAGTTTTAAATGGTAATATTGAAACGATTAAAAAATGGAATAAACCAGTTATCGCATGTTGTCGTTCAGGTATGAGAAGCGCCCAAGCTACTTCCATTTTAAATCAACATGGCATTGATTGCATTAATGGTGGCGGATGGACTAGTTTAGAAAATAAATTATAAATCAAATCCCGAAATATTTCGGGATTTTTTATTTAAAAGGATGACGCTGTTGCCATTGAAGTGTTGGTTCTAATTTTTTAAAAATTGGATCCATAAATCGGTTAATAAGCTTATTGGTATGAAAAATAAACCCTGACATATGAACAGGTGTTGCTCCGACTGAACTTTTAATCTCTAAAGCTGTCCGACCAAAAATAATGCGGTCAAAACCATTTTCTATCCCATAAGTCGTCATGTTGTACAACATATTCAAATACAGCATATTTTCTTTTTGAATGGTTTCTTCATATCCTAAAAAATAGGTTTCTAACGTTTTGTCATTCAATAAAAGTGTATGAAATCCAACTAATTTTTCATTTAGAAAATATCCAAAAATTTGAAATCGATTACCGCATTGCTCTTTTAATGTCGAAAAATGATTTTTTGCTAAGAAAAAAGTATTGAACGGAGCATTTTTAGCCACATGATGGTACAATTCATAAATTGTATTTTCGTGCAGCTTTACTTCTTCAAACGACATATTTTTAACAATAATTCCGTCAAATTTCTTATGTGCCCGTTTGTATTGATCGCGATATTTTTTAGAAAGCGCGTTACTATAATCTTCCGCTGATTTCCATTCTTTTTTCAAATAAAAAATCATATTTGGCTGTGTACTAAATTCATACACTTGATTAAACCGATGCTTTTTTAATTCAACAGAGCAATTTTCGTAAAAATCTTTGAAGGAAACCAAATGAATCTTCACCCCTTTTTGTTTAAAATAAGTTATGATTTCATTTGAAGTTTGCAATAGAATTTCACTTATGCATTCAAAATCAATTTCTTTTGAAAAAGAATAACCATTTTGCCCCGTAATCATGTTATTACCAAGAAAAAGAGAGTGTGAAGCAAAGTTTTTGAAAACAAAATTTCGAATAAGTGTCTTTATACACTTGTCTCTTTCCCCAAAGGATTCTAATTTATTTAAATCGAGATATTGCGCTAATGAAACCCCAATTAAATTAGAATGTTCAAATATTCCAATATAAAAACACTCCATATTAACTGGCGCCGATTTCTCTAACACAGATAGATAAGGCGTTTGCAAAAAAACGTTGTTTTGAGCAACAATATCCCAAAGTGAAGGCAATGCGTTAACTGAATTGTATATCTTAAATGTTATTCCTTCCAAAATAAAAAAATAAATCGCACAACAAATGTAGTGCGATTGTATTCAAATTAAATGTTAAATTATTTCCAACCACAGATAATAGCACCCATAATAGTCATTACTATTATCCAATAACCAGAAGTTATTGCTGCATATTTGAAGGATTTTTGCTCAAATAAACAATTAGTAGCTATTGAAGGGACAACAATAAATAAAGCTGCAAAAAAGCCATGTAAAGCACCATGTCCAAAACTTCTAAACATATGTCCATGAACTTGCATATATGCAATAAATGCTTCATCCTTTTCATTTCCGCCAGCTAGTTGTAAAGCGCCTATTTGATGAATCACTAACGTTGGCATCATAAATGCTAACATAAATGAAAATACAAATGTGAGCCCGAATACCTTTAGCATACTACTCTGTCTGGCTTTCTCTTCGGTCATTCCAGTTTCATTCATCCAAATGGTTCCAAAAACTTTTGGATTGTACCAAATAAATCCGACTAAAAAACTTGATAACGCTGCTACTAAAACAGCAAAATAATTCATTTCCATATTATTATAGTTATTGGTTAGTTATTCAAAAATAAAAAAAATTAATTGAATACAGTTGCAGCAGGAACCAACTTTCTATTAAAATCCCAAAGCGCTTGATTTTCCCATGAAGAACCATTTGTAGCTTGATTTCCTCGAAAAGCAATCCATTCTGTCCCCCAATAACAAAAACCTAATCCGTTTGGAGTATTTTGAACTGTAGTCTTAATTTTCTGCAAAAAATCTCTTTGCCCTTCTGGTGTTGCAGGGTAATTTGGATGTAATTGATTAGTTAAACCAATTATATTATTAGTCCAATCATTCCAACCTAAAGTAAATGGATAAGAAGTTTCAGCAACTAACACCTTTTTATTATAGGTTTGGCCCAAAGTGGTCATTGTTTGTTGCAAAGCATTGAAATCGGTTCCATGCCAAATAGGATAATAAGACAACCCAATATAATCGTAATCAATTGCTGCAGTTTTTGAAAAAAACCAAGAAGCGCCTTCAATTCCTGCAAAATGTATCATGATTTTAGTAGTTGGACGCTCTGAACGAATTACCGAACTTGCTGCTGCTAATAGCGAAACAAATTGAGATTCATTCGAACTTAAATTTCCTTCGGGATAAATGAAACCATTGTTAATTTCGTTCCCAATTTGGAATATATCAGGCTGAATTTCAGATACAATTTGTGATGTATAATTTTCAAATTGAATCTTTAGTTGATTAAACGTTAAATTGTTCCATGCTTGAGGCTTTATTTGACTCCCAGGATCGGCCCAAGTATCAGAATAATGGACAGTTAACCAAACTTTCATACCTAGATTTTTAACACGTTGTGATAAAATTTTCACTTCGTTAAAACTAGATTGATTATCGGTTGGTGTATGCCAAAGACGAATTCGTATAGTATTACAACCTGATTTTTTAAGTATTAATAACGCATCTTCTGCAACCATTTGGCTGTTATAAAACAGGGTTCCTTCAGATTCTATTAAAGGCAAAAAAGACATATCTGCCGCCTTGATAAAATCATCGGTTTTAACAGTTACTTCTTCTTTACTACAAGAAAAAGAAAAAAAAATGGGTAGTAAAAAGACGATTTTGAAAGCACTTTTCATACCGTAAATATACTAAAACTATTATTCGCTTGCTACTAATTTTGAAGCACTACGGTATAAAAATTCATTATAGATGTGTCTTCTGGCAAAACGACTTGGCGATTCGGCATTGACCATTTTAATGTAGGTTACTTTTGGTACACTAAAATATTCGTAATTACTTCCATCTAAAAATGAAATATACAATACTCCATTATCCATATAGAAATCTTGAATATTTACCGTTGAAGTCGTTTTTTGATAGATCTCTTTATTTTTTTCTTGCGTTTCTGGAGCAATACTCACTAAAAAATGATACGCTTCAATAATATTTTTGCTTCTTTCTTCAGCTGCTAAACGCTCAACAGGATCAGCAATTGTATCAGGATGATCTTCCTTCATGCTGTTTCTGTAAATAGTTTTTAGCTCTTTTAAAGTAGCTGTTTTGGTAACGTTGAGTAATTTTCTGTACTCCGCAATTTTTTTTGGATTCATGTAGCTAATTTTTATTTTTAAGGAATTATTTATATTTAATTTTAGAATCCTTAAAAATTTTGATTGGCAAAGATAGAAAAAACTATCTGTAAGTTAATTTAAATAAACGTTATCAAAAATAAGTTATTAAATAAGTAATGCCAATAAAGGATCGTTTTCATTCAAATATTCAAATTGAAATCCTTTTTCGTTCATTTTTATTTTAATTGACTGCACATCATTTTCATTTTTAACTTCTAATCCTACAACAACTGGTCCTACGTCTCTATTGTTTTTTTTAATAAATTGAAAGTAAGTAATATCGTCTGATTCAGAGAGCACTTCATTTACAAATTCGCGTAAAGCGCCAGGACGTTGAGGAAATTGAATCATAAAATAATGTTTCAACCCTTCATACATTAACGAACGTTCTTTAATTTCTTCTGTTCGTTCAATATCATTATTGCTTCCGCTAACAATACAAACTACTTTTTTTCCTTTTATTTCATCTGCAATAAAATCTAAAGCCGCAATTGACAACGCACCAGCGGGTTCTACCACCATAGCTTCTTCGTTATACAATTGTAAAATGGTTGTACATACTTTGCCTTCTGGCACCAAAATAATTTTATCTAAAGTATCTTTACAAACCTCATATGTTTGTTTTCCAACTTTTTTAACCGCTGCACCATCTACAAATCGGTCTATTTTGTCCAAAAGAACAGGTTGTTCTAAATAAATGGCTTGTTGCATTGAAGGTGCGCCTTCAGGTTCTACTCCAATAATTTTTGTTTTGGGACTTAACTTTTTGAATACGGTTGAAACACCAGCTGCTAATCCGCCACCGCCAATGGGTAATAACAAATAATCAATTTTAGAAACTTTTTCTGACAGAATTTCTATACCAACCGTACCTTGACCAGCAATAACCTCAACATCGTCAAAAGGATGAATAAATTCCAATTGATTTTCATTTGAAAACAACTTTGCCGCATAAAATGCATCATCAAAAGTGTCGCCTGTTAAAACAATTTCCACAAACGATTTTCCAAAAAGTTGTACCTGCTTTATTTTTTGTTTTGGCGTGGTTTTAGGCATATATATTTTGCCTTGAATTTGCAATAACTGACAAGAATAAGCCACCCCTTGCGCATGATTACCAGCACTGGCACATACAATTCCTTTTGTTTTTTGAGCTGCATCTAAATGACTGATTTTATTATAGGCACCTCTAATTTTGTAGGATCTAACTTTTTGTAAATCTTCTCGTTTTAGATAAATAGCTGCTTGATATTTTTCAGACAGATTTGTGTTTAACTGAAGTGGTGTTTTTAGCACTACCTCAGTTAAATTTATTTTGGCTCTTTCTATTTTTTCAAATAAATCCATTAATTCAATTTTGGTCTTAATTTTCTGACGGCTGCACCGGCTTGCCAAAGTTCAGATTCGCGGATTTCTTTTAATTCTACATCTAATTTTTGACGGTAATCTTTTTTACTTCCTTCAGAAATTACTCTATTTGCTTCTCGTCCTGACGCCACTTCTTCATACAAATTTTCGAATACAGGTGTGGTTGCCTCTCTGAATTTACCCTTCCAATCCAAAGCGCCACGTTGAGCGGTTACTGATGTATTGGCAAACATCCAATCCATTCCGTTTTCTGCCACTAAAGGCATTAAACTTTGGGTTAATTCTTCAACTGTTTCGTTAAATGCTTCAGAAGGCGAATGTCCGTTTTTGCGAAGTACTGCATATTGTGCTTCAAATAATCCTGCTAAAGCGCCCATTAAAATGCCTCTTTCACCTGTTAAATCTGAATAAACTTCTTTTTGAAAATCGGTTTCAAATAAATAGCCTGAACCTACTCCAATTCCTAATGCAATTGCTTTATCTTTTGCTCTTCCAGTAGCATCTTGATAGACGGCTATACTTGAATTAATCCCCTCGCCTTTTAAGAATAATCTTCGTAATGATGTTCCAGAACCCTTTGGTGCGACCAAAATTACATCAACATCTGACGGAGGAACAATTCCTGTTTTTTCATTAAACGTAATTCCAAATCCATGAGAAAAATATAAGGTTTTACCAGGAGAAAGATTTTTCTTAACCGATTGCCAAGCTTCAATTTGTCCCGCATCGGATAGTAAATATTGAATAATAGTTGCATTTTCGCACGCTTCTTCAATATCAAATAAGGTTTTGCCTTCTTCCCAACCATCGGCAAGGGCTTTATCCCAACTTTTTCCGCCTTTTCGTTGTCCAACGATGACCTTAAAACCATTATCTTTTAAATTTAAGGATTGACCTGGACCTTGCACTCCATAACCAATCACTGCAATTACTTCGTTTTTTAATGTTTCCTGTGCTTTTTCTAATGGGAATTCGTCTCTTGTAATGACGGTTTCATTCACTCCTCCAAAATTTATTGTTGCCATATTCTTCTTTTTTTACATTTGAAATATTTGATCTTTTTTATCTAAAAACGTGTTATTTATTGATTGCAGTGCTGGATTTTGCATTTCCATTTCTACTACTTTTTTATGAATGCCGTCACTTGCATTAATGATTGCAATTCTGGAACTTCTAACAAATTCAATTAATCCAAATTTGTCTAATTCTTTTAATAACTTATTAATTTCTTCCCCTTGTCCTGTGGCCTCAAAAACAGTATAATCGCTTCGTATCACTACTGCTTTTGCACCGTATTCTCGAAGTAATCGCTCAACTTTTACTTCTTTAATTATTACTTCTGTTGGTACTTTGTATAAAGCCATTTGTTGCCAAACAATTTCTTCGTTTGTATTGCAATAGACTTTAAACACATCCACAATTTTTTCAATTTGTTTGACCAGATTTTTCACAACCGCTTCAGATTCAATTACCACAATAGTAAATCGATAGATATTTGGCACTTCACTTGGCGAAGTATTAAAACTTTCCAAACTGATTTTTCTTCTTGAAAACATAATGGCGATTTTATTGATTAATCCCACCTGATTTTCGGTATATACTGTAAGAGTAAATTCTTTTTTCATAATTACATATCTTCTTTACAAAGCACAATTTCCGACACTCCTTTTCCTTGTGGAACCATTGGAAATACATTATCTTCCATTCGAACAGCCACTTCTAATAAATATGATTTTGGATGCGCTAACATTTCTTCTAAAGCCCCTTTCAACTCTTCTCGTATTTTGATGCTGTTCCCTTTTATTCCATATCCTTTTGCAACTTGCACAAAATCTGGACTTTGAATATCGGTAAACGAATAGCGTTTTTCGTGAAACAATTCTTGCCATTGACGCACCATTCCTAAAAAACTATTATTTAAAATCAGAATTTTAACATTAGGTTGAAATTGCATAATGGTACCCAATTCCTGAATATTCATTTGGGCTCCACCATCGCCCATTACCGCAATTACTGTTCGTTCAGGAGCTCCATATTTTGCTCCGATTGCAGCGGGTAAGGCAAATCCCATTGTTCCTAAACCACCACTTGTAATATTACTTCTGGTTTTATTTTGATGCGAATATCGACAAGCTACCATTTGGTGTTGCCCTACATCGGTAACCGTAACAGCTTCTCCGTTAGTTAATTCGTTTATGAGTTGAATGACTTCCCCCATAGTAATTTCGCCTTCTGACGGAAATAATTCTGGCGTGATTAATTTTGTAGATTCAATTTCAATCGCTTTATGAAATTTTGAAATCCATTCTGAATGCGATTTTTCTACAATTCGTTCTGTCAATAATGGCAAGGTATCTTTACAATTTCCCCAAACGGGAACAGTTACTAAAACATTTTTATCGATTTCAGCTGGATCAATATCCAAATGAATAATTTGTGCTTGTTTGGCGTATTTGTCTAATCTTCCCGTTACTCTATCGTCAAAACGCATCCCAATTGCAATTAAAACATCGCATTCATTGGTAAATAAATTAGGTGCATAATTTCCGTGCATACCCAACATACCCACTGCTAAAGTATGATTGGTTGGGATAGCGCTCATACCCATAATGGTCCAAGCGGAAGGAATTCCTGATTTTTCTATAAATTGAAGAAATTCTTTTTCAGCATTACCCAAAATGACACCTTGACCGAAAATAACAAATGGCTTTTTGGCTTGATTGATAATTGCTGCGGCTTGCTCAATATAAGAAAGTCGGATATCGGGTTGTGGTTTATAACTTCTTATGAACTCACATTTTTCATATCCTTTATAATCGAATAATTGCAATTGTGCATTTTTGGTAATATCAATTAAAACAGGGCCTGGTCTTCCACTTTTAGCAATATAAAACGCTTTTGCCAATACAGACGGAATTTCAGAAGCATCTGTAATTTGATAATTCCATTTGGTAATTGGTGATGTTATATTTATAATATCCGTTTCTTGAAAGGCATCAGTTCCCAATAAATGTGCAAAAACTTGTCCCGTGATGCATACCAAAGGCGTTGAATCTATCATTGCATCAGCTAAACCTGTTACTAAATTTGTTGCTCCGGGTCCGCTTGTGGCGAAAACTACTCCTGTTTTACCGCTTACTCTTGAAAACCCTTGCGCGGCATGAATAGCACCTTGTTCATGACGAACTAAGATATGATTTAATGGTTCTTTATAATCATACAAAGCGTCATAAATTGGCATAATTGCGCCTCCAGGATAGCCAAAAATAGTTGATGTATTTTCCGCTAATAAAGCATCAATTACTGCAACACTTCCTGAAATTTGTTTTACATCTAGCTTCTTCTCTAGTTCTAATTCTTTTGTTTTCATTTTCATTTATTCATCAGTAACGCATCCGTTTGAAGCGTCGGTTACTAGTTTGGCATATTTTAGTAATACACCATTGGTTACTTTTAATTTTGGTTGAATCCAATTTGATTTTCGTTCAGCTAATTCTAAATCACTTACGTGTAAATGAATGGTATTATCTACTGCGTTAATTTCGATTATATCATCATCATTAACTAAAGCAATTGTTCCGCCATCATAAGCTTCGGGTGCAATATGACCTACGACAAAACCATGTGTTCCGCCACTAAAACGACCATCTGTAATTAAGGCAACACTTTTTCCAAGCCCTGCTCCTATTAATGCAGAGGTTGGTTTTAGCATTTCGGGCATTCCGGGACCTCCTTTTGGACCTACATAACGAATAACCACTACATCACCCGCTTTAATTCTTTTATCTTCAATACCTTTAATCAATTCTTGTTCGCCATCAAAAACTCTTGCTGGACCTTTAAAAAACTCCCCTTCCTTTCCTGTTATTTTTGCAACCGAACCTTTCGTGGCTAAATTCCCATATAAAATTTGAATATGACCCGTTAATTTAATAGGGCTTTCAATAGGTTTAATGATGTTTTGATCATCAAAATCAATATCAATGATATTTTCTAAATTTTCTGCCATTGTTTTACCAGTTACGGTTAAACAATTTTTATGTAGCATTCCTTTACTCATTAAATATTTTAATACCATTGGAACGCCTCCTTTTTCGTGAAGATTTTGCATTAAATAATTTCCTCCGGGTTTAAAATCGGCAATTAAAGGCGTTTTGTTGCTTATTCTTTGGAAATCGTCTTGCGTAATTTTAACGCCAACACTTTTTGCCATTGCGATGATATGCAAAACTGCATTGGTACTGCCTCCAAGCGCTATCAAAACTGTAATTGCGTTTTCAAAAGCTTCAAAAGTCATAATGTCTTTTGGGCAAATGTTTTTTTCTAATAATTGTTTTAAGTAAAAAGCAACCGATTCGCACTCTTTAATTTTTTCAAAACTTATGGCTGGATTAGAACTCGAAAAGGGCAGACTCATTCCTAATGCTTCAATTGCAATTGCCATAGTATTTGCTGTGTACATTCCGCCACAAGCGCCTGCACCTGGACAAGCATTTTTAATTATCCCTTTGTATTCATCTTCTGAAATTTTACCTGCAATTTTTTCTCCTAAAGCTTCAAATGCAGAAACTATATTTAAATCTTTTCCTTGATATTTTCCAGGAGCAATTGTTCCACCATACACCATTATCGATGGACGATTCACTCTTCCCATGGCAATAATGCTTCCGGGCATATTTTTATCGCAACCCGGTATAGCAATTAACCCATCATAATAATGTCCTGAAACCACACTTTCTATGCTATCGGCGATGATTTCTCTACTTACTAAAGAATAACGCATACCGTCTGTTCCATTGGTAATTCCGTCACTAATTCCTATCGTATTAAAAATCAAACCCACCATTTCATCTTTATTTACTTCTGATTTTATTAAAGAAGCCAAATGATTAAGGTGCATATTACAGGTATTTCCATCGTATCCCATAGAGGCAATTCCTACAAATGGTTGCTTGAGTTGCAAATCTGTTAGACCAATTCCATACAACATAGCTTGCGCAGCGGGTTGCGTGGGATCTTGCGTTATTGTTTTACTATATTTATTTAATTCCATCAAATCGAATTTTATTCATTAAAAGCTACTCGCCTTTTGTATTTTTTTTGAATTAGCGCTCCAATAGAATCCTCCCATTTAAGTGGGAATTGATATTCATTTACCGAAGCAATTCCTATTACTTCAGCAGCGGTACCGCAGAAAAAAGCACTATCTGCTGTATAAATTTCCTCTGGAGTAAATAATCTTTCTTCTATTTCAAAGTGAAACTCTTTTGCAATTTCAAAAACGGTTTGACGCGTAATTCCTGCCAAAATATTTCCAAGAGGTGGTGTTACTAATTTTCCGTTTTTTTCAATAAAAAAATTAGCACCTGGTCCTTCGGCAATAAATCCATTCATATCAGTTAATAAAGCTTCGTCAAAACCTTTAGATTTTGCTTCAGTAGTAGCAAGAATACTATTGGTATAATGCCCGACTACTTTTGCTTCCACAAAACATGATTTTGGATTTGGGCGTTGAAAAGAAGACAACATCACGTTAAGTAGTTTATCGCCTAAATATTTTCCCCATTCCCATGCCATAATTACAACATTCACTTCGTCTGTTGGAGTTAATGACATATTTTCACCTAAAAAAACAAGAGGTCTTATATAGGCATCTTTAAGGTTGTTTGCCTCTAATAATTTATAGCTAATTTGTTCTAATTCAGAAGTAGAATATGATAAATTAATATGCATAACTTTTGCCGAGTAATGCAATCGATCATAATGTTCTTTTGCTTTGAATATTTGAACGCCTTTAGGTGTATCGTAAGCTCTAATACCTTCAAATACTCCATTTCCATAATGCATGGTTTGGTTAAATATACTAATAGGGGTTTCTTTCACTTTTATGAACTTCCCGTTAAAAAAAATGGTGGTGTTTTCGTTGTAATACATACTATCAAAATTTAAAAAAAAGCCTTTCCTACAATCAGGAAAGGCTCATAAATAATCAAACCAATCCGACTTTAACTCCGAATTTTATTTTCAATATTATTAATGCTAATTATTTGTTTCATAATGTTTTATATATATTTTACTATTAAAAATATAATCAATAAGGAAATTATTGTATTGATTATAATTACTATTTTATTTTTTAAATTCGGATTTATATTCATTACCTTATCAAAGAAAAATGGGCTTTAAATTGTTTTTTGGCTCCGTTTTCTGTATAATCTAGTGTAAACCAATAATCGGTTGATGGTAGTTTTTCATTGTTATAAATTCCATTCCATCCTTCACTTGCTGTGGTTGCGCTCAGTTGTTTCAATAACTTTCCATAGCGATCAAAGATGTATAATTTAGCATCGGGTTGATTTAATCCAATGATGTTCCATGTATCGTTATGACCATCACCGTTTGGTGTGAAATATTTCGGATAATCAATCACTAATACTTCTTGGGTCAGGTAAGTACATCCTTGGGTATCCACTACTGTGATGGTATGTGTTCCAGCACTTACTCCAGTAAATACATTTGATTCTTGTAACACGCCTTGATCTAATTGATACAATAATGTTCCGTTGCCACCTGTTGCCGTTACTACAAGCGTTGCATTGTCGCTAAAGTATTCGCTCTGCGTTACTGTTAAGCTTGTTGCAGGATTTGTTGCCGATACCACCGCGCTGGCTATATTGGAAACACAATTGGTAGTGCTATTAGTAGCTACAACGGTATACGTTCCTACTTGTGTTGCGGTATAGGTTGCACTAGTTGCTCCCGGAATTGTTCCAACTGGAATTGTTCCATCTTCAAAGGTCCACACAAAATCATAATCTACATCATTTAATCCTGAATCCAATACGTAACTTTGGAACGGAACTCCTGCTGCATCCACACAAATGGTTCCATCAGTTAAGGAAACAACTGGTAACGGATTCACATATACTCTTACCGTAATAGGTATGCCTGAACAACCTGTTAACACTGGAGTTATAATGTAATCTACATAACCTCTTACATTACCAGTAGTGGTTAATGTTTGTACTATATTTATTGATAAACCAGTAGCTGTTCCTGCGCTTGCTCCCGAAACACCATTCGGTTCTACCACCCAGTTGAAGACTGTGGCTGCATTGAAAGTAGAAACTAAAATATTAGTAGTTTCTCGACCACTACACAAATCACGATGTGTTGCACTTCCAAAAATTTCAGGAACCGGATTTACAGTAACTGTAATTCTTTGAGGAGTTCCTGGACAACCGTTTAAACTTGGCGTTACTTCATACACTACAGTTCCTTGAGAAAGACCCGTGGTTGTAAGTATTTGATTGATCGATGTGCCAACTCCATTTAATGCGCCACTCACCCCTACACTACTTACTA
>JAGOAL010000037.1 GCA_017983975.1 Flavobacterium sp. | reverse complement strand
TTTTAATAGAATCTGTAACCCACTTGAAAAATTCTTTATAAGATTGTACATTGGTGTTTTTGAATTCTAAGACCGTATCTGTTAATTCTCCAAGTAAATGTGCATCGGTATTATTACCAAAGGAAACCGCAATTAAATTGGCTGTTCTTTGCCAATTTTGCTTCCATTCATTGATGGCTGCTTTACTATCATCTGTTGGTACACCATCAGTAAATAGAAATACAATTGGTTTCCAGTCTCCCTTTACTTCATAAGTGGTTTTAACAATATTAGTTCTCAATTCGTGCATCAGATGTCCTAAACCTTTGCTTAATGAAGTTCCACTACCAATAGGAAATTTTGGAGGATAGAAGCTGACTATTTCTTGTAATGGCACTAATGTTTTTGGTTGCCCGGCAAAAACTATAATAGAAATAAAAACAGTTTCCAGAGCGTGTGGATCTGTTTTTAATGCTTGAATAATGGTTGCTAATCCTTCTTCAACTTGTTGAATAGGTTCGCCAACCATTGATTCTGAAATGTCTATTAAGAAATATATTGGTAATCTTCTCATATTAATTTTTTCATTTCTTTAAATTAATGTTTTCGTTTAGATAATTGTTTTCAATTCTTTCTGACCGAGGTAAAAAAGACGGATCCCCAGAATAATAGAATTTAGAGTATAATGTGTAGATATCAATTTCATTTAAAATATAAATTTCATTTGAAATATTTTTTAAGATTTTTAAATCGTTTATTTTATTTGATACAATAATAAATGTATTTGCTTTTTGCTTTTTAAATTCATTAATATTGTTTATGTCATCATAACCTATATCACTATTTATAAAAAAGAAAACAAATGGTGTGTAACCACCCTTTTGGTTAATGGTTGTATATGTTAAATCATTTTTAAAATCTTTGTTTATTAAATTAAAAATATGATTGAAATTTCTTTTCTTTTGGCTTTGTAAATTAGAAGATTTGAAGTCTAGTAGCGCAGTTAATTTATTCACGCAATAATTTGATTCGCATAAATTATTTATACTCAGATAAACTGATTCAATTGCCTGCGGATTTTGCCTACAGCTTTTAATAAAATTAATCAAACTATTTTCAATACTTAAAGTTTCTTCAATAGATAATGTAGCATAGATATCTACGAAAAAATATATCGGTTGTCTTCTCAAACCTTATCTTTCATTAAATTTATATACAATTCTAAATTTTCTAGATCATAACAACAAAAAACAACTTTTTCAGGAAATTTATTTTCCAATAAAAAGGATGTTACCGCTTCAAAAGAAATTGTTGAAGCTAAATCTTTTGGAAAACCATAAGCACCAGTTGAAATGTTAGAAAACACTAATGTTTTAAATTTGTTTTCCTTAGCAATTTCTAATGAATTCGAGTAACAGTTTCTTAAATCCTGTATTTCGGATTCGTTTTTGAATAAATATCTTGGTCCAACTGTGTGAATAATATTTTTACAAGGTAAATTAAAAGCTGGAGAAATTTTTGCTTCTCCAACAGAACAACCACCCAATGTTTTACAAAACTCTGAAAGTTCCGTTCCTGCTTTTTTGTGAATAGCACCATCAACGCCACCTCCACCTAAAAGTGAAGGTCTAGCCGCGTTTACAATGCAATCTGTAACGTATTCTGTAATGTCTCCAAAATGCAATTCTATTCTCATTCTAAAAGAAATTAAATTATGCTAAATATTACTGATAAAACAGTTGAAACTAATAATACAGCAGAAGCCCAAACTATTACATTAGCAAACAATTTGCTATAATTCTTGTAACAAAATATTGTCATTATTGATAGCATAACTGGTTTCCAATAAACAATTAAATTTTTGTCACTTATTGTTATTTGCGTGAAAAAAATCCAACAAAAACTAAAGACAATAATTAAAAATATATTTGATGTCTTTTTCTTAAACTCTAAAAAACCTTCCTCAACTAATTTTTCTTCTAAACTCTTTGACTCAACATTTATTGGAAATTTTTCATTCAAATCATTTTCATCAAGTATCAATCCTCTTTTTATTGCTTCAGTTATTGCGGCTATTTTTGCATTTTCTTGAAACTTATTTCTTGTTTCTAATACTTCTAATAATTTATCATTAGAATGGTTTTTCATTATTTTTGTGAATTCATTCATAATAACAATTTTTTTAAAATAAAAATTTTATAATTATCCAAAAAATAATCATCCAAACAATTGGAGATGATAATAGGCTTGATGTGTTATATCTTGGGGGTCTATTTTTGTATGTATATATTGTACCAGGACCTTCAAAATTGTAACTCGAAAAACCTTCACCGGTCAGAAAATTAGAAAGTGAAAATCCTTTTTTCATAATATTGAGAGAATTTAATGAATAGGCATATACTTCTTTTGGATCAATAATAATTGACTTACCTTTCTCAATAAGAATCTCATTGAAATGTAACCACCTATCTTTTTGAATAAAAACAGTTCCTGTTCCAGAAATTTTTTGTTTAAATAATTTTCCAAATCCAAACAAACTCCTAGCCCAATTTGAATCCAAATAAACATCAACAGTTACACCATTTGTAGCTGCAAAAAATGCACCTGATTTTATAATTAAATCACCGTTTATTTTATTCAAATCAATAAAAATTATATCGGTATTGGTACTGTTGTGATGAAACCAAGCGTTTTCTTGCGTGTCGTATCTAAGTTTTAAATTTTGATTTAAATTACTTGTATTTTCAAACTTGACGATTGAATAAAATGATTCGCCTCCAAAAAATCTCTTTACGGATTTAAAAAAATTAGTTTCGATAGGTGAATATTTAATTCCGCCATCACAAAAGGACATAGAACCTCTTTCTCCCAAAAATATTTCTCGCGGTTTTAATGTAATATCTATTAATCCCTGTGTCTTTAAATTTACATCCATAAATTATATCACTACTGTTATTTCACTTGGAGGCGGCGGTAATTTTACACCTTCACCAGTTCCTTGACTTTTGTTACCTTGTTCAATAGTTTCAGAAACCCATTTGAAGAATTGTTTAAGCGTAGAACTATCTGCCGAATCAAGATGTACTACGTTTTCTGTTAGCTCTTTAAGAATGACATCATCTGCTTTAGGACCGGCTGCGCAACCTACAACTGCTCCAAAATTTAAATTCTTAATCTCAACAATTTTCTCTCTATACAATGGCTTATCTGATGGTGAACCATCAGTAAATACAAACAGTAAAGGCTTCCAATCACCTTTTTGAGTAGGTGAACCTTTTATTACGTCTTTTTTTACTTGTTGAATTATATATTCTAATCCAGCACCTGTCATAGTAGGTCCACTTTGTGGACAGGTTATTTCTGGAAGTTGAAAACTAACCAATTCCGTTAGAGGTACTATTTCTTTAACCTCTCTATCATAAGTTACAATACTTACCCAAAGCGAGTCTAAAGCTTGCGCATCTGAACGCAATGTGTTAATCATACCGCTTAAAGCATTGTTTAATGCTTGAATAGGTTCGCCACGCATCGAGCCTGAGGTATCTAATAGAAAATATACCGGTAGTCTTCTCATATTACTTTTTTCCGAACAATGATTTAATAATGAAATTGCCTAATTTACGTTCTACACCACCTTTAGTAGTTGGAACTCCTGTTTGTCTAGCAAAACTTTGTTTGGTAACTGTAATTCCTAAAAGTCTATTTAACGAAAATGAAAATCCAAACTTTCCCATAATTTAAGAATTTAGACAACAATATTTAATTCAGATGGTGGTGGTGGCAATTCATTTAATCCTGTAACTTCTTTTCCAGAATCTTCTACTTTTGTAGAACTTACGCCGATTGAAGCGGTTACCCATTGAAAGAATTTACCAATACTCGCACTATCAGCAGTATCTAAACTCACTACATTATCGGTAATTTGTTTCAAAATGTTTGAATCCGCTCCACTTCCAGCTGCACAAGCAACTGTAAAGGCAACTTTAGATTTTTTGAATTCATTCAAGCCACCTTGCCAATCATCGGTAGGAATTCCATCAGTCATAATAAAAACCAAAGGTTTCCAATCTCCTTTTTGTTCGGTTGTAGTTTTGGCAACTTCTGCCTCAATTTTATGGGCAACTAATTTTAAAGCTTCACCAAGAGCCGTTACACCAGTTGCTTTAATATCGACCATTTGAAATGATGCTAAATCCGTTAAAGGAATTATTTGTTGTGCAGTTGAATCAAAAGTTATCACGCTTAAAAAAGCGGTTTCAATAGCTTGTGGGTTTTGTCGTAATGAACTAATCATTATTTGAACGCCATTTTTTACTGCTTCAATAGGTTCTCCGGACATTGATCCAGAGGTGTCTAATAATAGGTATACGGGTAATCTTCTCATTTTAATGTTTAAATTTTAGTAAGTGTATTTTTTAAGAATTTCGACAAAATTATCTGTTTGGTAGGGCTCTCCAATGGCTCTGAATTTCCAATTACCATTGTGTCTATATACTTCTGAAAATACCATTGAACACATTCCGTTTAGTGAGGCATCTCCTGACAAACTATATTTTGTGATTTCTTTTCCTTTTGCATCCACTGCTCTGATAAAAGCATTATCAACCATACTAAAATGTTGGTTGTTTTTTCTTCCTTGATAAATAGAAACTACAAAAAGTATTTTTTGATATTTTTGATCTAACGAATCTAATTTTACAATAATTTGTTCATCATCTCCATCTCCTGCACCTGTTCTGTTATCTCCAGTTAGCCAAATATGACCTGATGGGTGTTTAAGGGAATTAAAGAAAATAACATCTCCTTCAAAAAGTCCTTTTTGTTGTCCATTTTGAAGTTGCACTGTTCTTCCAAGATTTGCTACTTTTCCCTCAGCATCTAATAAGAATGCAATTGCATCAAGGTCGAACTCTTCTTCTTTGTTTCCACCAAATATTTTACCTAAAAAACCACTCTCTTTTTGGCGAACATCCCAACCTAAACCAATGGTTACTTGTGAAAGATCATAAACGCTTTCACCTTTTGAATTTTTGCGAAGATCTATAGTTTGACCTTTTGATAGATTTATTACTTCTTGCATAGTTTTAAATTATTTGTTTATTACTCCTTCAAAATATTTACTTAAAAAAAAGGCTAAATCTTCTTTATAACCAATGCCTGATGCGTCAAATTTCCATTCGTTATTTCTTCTATATAATCTTCCAAACTCAATCCCTGTTTCTATAGAAAAATCTTCACCTAATTCATATTTCATTACTTCTTTGCCTGTGTTGTTATCAATAAGTCTAATATAGGAATCTCTCACTTGTCCAAAGTTTTGGTTTTTATCTGCAGCTCCATCAATAGTTACAACAAATAAAATTTCTTGAACACTTGGATTAACTTTTGTGATATCTATGATGATTGATTCATCATCCTCTCCATCACTTGAAGTTCCGTCTGGATCGTCTCCTGTGTGAGTTAATGCACCGTCAGGCGAATTCAGATTTCCGTAAAAAACGAAGTAATCTTTGTTTGGCATTTTTCTTTTTTCGTCAATCATTATTGCCGAAACATCCAAATCATATCCTGCCCCTGTTCCTTCATTAGGTTCCCAACCTAAGCCAACAGTGATGTTTGTAAAACCTACAGCGACTTTGTCGCCTTTTCTTAAATTAATTACTTCTGCCATATCTATTATTGTTTATAAATTCTCGATGATTTGGGTAAAAATACAGCGTGGGCTAATTCCAAATTTGCTTGTTAAAGAGGTTCTTGCAAAACCCACACCACAAAGCAAAAAGGAACGCCCACGCATATCGCAGACGTTTCCACTTTTACCTTCCTGTGGTGTTGAAAAAATTGCAAGATTTCTTTAACAGGAAAATTTAAAGCGAAACGCTATATTTATATATGTTACTTCTTTTTAGGTTATTTCATAAGTATTATTTTTTCAAATTATTAACTGTATTTTATTAAGATATTTTGCCTTTGGCAGCTTTTAGCAAAAATAAATTAATACTTCATTGTCGATTATATAATAAATGAATAAAGGTTTGTGATTTAATTTTTTTACCCATTCGTTAATAGAATTCCCGTTTAAAGTTTCTTTTAAGAAACATTTTTTACAAATAATACGCTTAAGGTTAACGTTTTGATAATCCGTATTTTAATTTTTTTATAATTATTAATACTTCTTGCAAATGTTTATAAGTGATATTTGATTTAACGAAAATAGGAATTTTATTCTAAATAACATGCCTCTAAAAATAAATTTTCACAAAACCATGACAAGAATATATGTAATTTATTATAAACAGAAAACGTTCTTTTATCTGAATTAGCTTTTTAAACTTTCTTCGCTCTAAACACAAAAAAGAAACCAATCAAAATAAAAGGAATACTCAACCATTGTCCAGTTGATAAAAGACCTAAAGCACTTTCAAAACCTCCTTGACTTTCTTTAACGGATTCGACTACAATTCGAACAGAAAATAATAATACCAAAAACAATCCGAATAGGTAACCTGATTTATTGCGCGCTTCCGTTTTCCAATACAAGAAAAACAAAATAGCAAAAACAAAAATATAACAGAAGGCTTCGTACAATTGTGTCGGATGTTTAGCAGGAACTTGTTCTAAAAGGGTAGCAAATTTTGGGTCGGTTGCAATGGCTTTATACGCTTGGTTTGGGTCTGCAATTTGAGTAGCATTGACAGCATCTCGTGGACTAAAATAATCTCGGATAAATTTTATTCCAAAAGACGACGAGGTTTCTTTTCCAATAATTTCTGAATTAAAGAAGTTGCCTAAACGCACAAAAATGGCTCCACTCGCTACAGGAATTACAATTCGGTCCAGAATCCATAATTGTGGTTTTCGCAAAATATTTTTGCTAAAAAAGTACATCGCTAATATGATTCCGATAGCAGCACCATGGCTCGCTAAACCTTGAAATCCAGTAAAATGAAAATTAGGTTCGAATTTAACAGGCAAAAATATTTCCAATAAATTGTTTCTGAAATACTCCCAATCGTAAAAGAAAACGTGTCCCAAACGCGCGCCAGCCAAAGTAGCTAGAACCGTCCAAATGAATAAGGAATCTAATTTTTCAATGGATTCGCCTTCGCGCTGAAAAATTTGTTTCATGATGTACCAACCCAATCCAAAGGCAATTACAAACATTAAACTGTAATAGCGAATCATGAAAAAACCTAAATCAATTCCTTCTGATGGATTCCAAACAATAGATAAAGTCTGTGTCATTTTGTATATTTATTTAGTGTAAAAATAAAGTTTTAATTGAATTTATAATTTGTGTTGGCATTTTTTGGGAGGAACTGGATCGTAGCCACTTCTGCCCCAAGGATGGCAACTCAAAATACGTTTTGTACCTAAAAACAAACCGTAAACTAAACCGTGTGTTTTCAATGCTTCTAGCATATAGGACGAACAGGTAGGTTCAAATCGGCAAGCAGCCGGGGTAAACGGAGAAATTGCCACTTGGTAAAAGCGCACCAACATCAAAAAAGGAAAAATGAGCATCTTAGAAAACATAGTTGTATTTTATGGTTCTTCCCTCAATTGAGTGGGTTTTTATATTGATCTACGAATTAAAATTTTTAAACATTAAGACATTGAGGTACATTAAGTTGCGTAAATTCATAAGTGTTTTTATTTTTAAAACTATTTAGAGCTTAAGAACCTTAATGACTTAATGGTAAAATATTTAGTTTGACCAGTAAGAAACCTATTTTTTTAATAAGTCGCAAAAACTGTAATTCTATTACAAGCTAAACGTAGTTCCTTCTTTACCGTCTTTCAATTGAATGCCTAGAGCCAACAATTGATCTCTAATTTGGTCGGACAAAGCGAAGTTTTTATTCTCTCTAGCTTGTTTACGCATTTCGATTAGCATGTTTACTGTACCTTCTAATTTGTCGTTGTTTCCGTCGCCTACTTTCTCGTCTTCTAAGCCTAAAACATCAAAAACAAAGGCATTCATTACTGAAGCAAATGTTTTCAAATCTTCGGCAGTCAAGGTTTCTTTGCCTTCTTTTAGCACATTCACAAAACGAACGCCTTCAAATAATTGCGCAATTAAAATGGGCGTGTTAAAATCGTCGTTCATGGCATCATAGCACAATTGCTTCCATTCGGCAATATTCAATGTACTTTGAGTAGCAGCGGGAATCGATTCCAAACTACTCATCGCTTCCATCAAACGTTTGTATCCTTTTTCAGCCGCCACAATAGCATCATCAGAGAAGTCCAAAATACTTCTGTAATGGGCTTGCAACATAAAGAAACGCGTTACTGAAGCCGAAAAAGCCTTGCTCAAAATGGTGTTTTCACCCGTCAAAATCTCTCTTGGCAAAATATTATTTCCAGTAGATTTCGCCATTTTTTTGCCATTCAGCGTTAACATATTGGCGTGAAGCCAATAATTTACAGGTGTTTGTCCCGTACAAGCCTCGTTTTGTGCAATTTCACATTCATGATGCGGAAATTTCAAATCCATTCCGCCACCGTGAATGTCAAAATGATTACCCAAATACTTGGTACTCATTGCGGTACATTCCAAGTGCCAACCCGGAAAACCATCACTCCAAGGCGAAGGCCAACGCATAATATGTTGTGGTTCGGCTTTTTTCCACAAAGCAAAATCTTGCGGATTTCGTTTGTCCGATTGACCATCTAAATCACGGGTATTGGCTAACATATCTTCAATGTTTCTGCCACTCAAACGCCCGTAATGATTCGTTTCGTTAAATTTCACCACATCAAAATACACTGATCCATTGGCTTCATAACCAATTCCAGTTTCGATTATTTTCTTGATGATTTCGATTTGTTCAATAATATGTCCCGTAGCTGTAGGCTCGATACTTGGCGGTAAAAAATTAAAAGCACTCAAAATTTCGTGAAAATCCACGGTGTAGCGTTGCACTACTTCCATCGGTTCCAGTTGTTCCAAACGCGCTTTTTTGGCAATTTTATCTTCGCCTTCATCCACATCGTCCACAATATGACCCACATCGGTAATGTTGCGCACATAACGCACCTTGTAATCCAAATGTTGGAAATACCTAAAAATAACGTCAAACGACATAAAAGTTCTCAGGTTTCCTAAATGCACATTACTATACACAGTTGGTCCGCAAACATACATCCCAACATTTCCTTCATGAATAGGGGTAAAGACTTCTTTTTCTCCCGAAAGAGAATTGTATATTTTCAGTTGTTGACTTTTATATAATGGCATTTTTATTATTTTTAGGAGCTTTTTCCTGCTATCCGCTGTATCTTTTTCTGTAGCCTTCGAGTGCCTCAGGCTACCTAAAAAAGGATGCCGCTGCTATCAGGGCTATGCGTTTACAGTATAATAGACTATTTAGAACTTCGTTTCTAACTTGATGTAATCTAAAAATTCTCTTCTTGTTTGTGCTTCTTTGAATTTACCTCCAAATTCAGAAGTTACGGTGCTACTTTCAATATCACCAATTCCTCTTGAATTGACACATAAATGTTTAGCATCAATCACGCAAGCAACATCTTCAGTACCTAAAGCTATTTGTAATTCTTGTACAATTTGCATCGTCAAACGCTCTTGAACCTGAGGTCTTTTAGCATAATATTCTACAATACGATTCATTTTAGAAAGACCAATTACAGTTCCGTTTGAGATGTACGCAACGTGTGCTCTTCCAATGATTGGTAATAAATGGTGTTCGCAGGTAGAGTAAACTGTAATGTTTTTTTCTACCAGCATTTCGCCGTATTTGTAATTATTATCAAACGTTGAAGCCTTTGGTTTTCTTGCAGGATTCAATCCGCCAAAAATCTCTTTCACAAACATTTTAGCTACTCGGTTAGGAGTACCTTTCAAACTGTCATCGGTCAAATCCATCCCCAAAGTGGTTAGGATATTCTCAACGTCTTTTTTAATTCTTTCGATTTTTTCGTCGTCAGCAATAGCAAAAGCATCATCCCGCACTGGATTTTTCGCATTGGTACTAATATGATTGTTTCCTATTTCGTCTTGAAATTCTTCGTTGTTTATCATTAAAGCTATTGTTATAATGGGTAAGTCAATTCAAGCGGTAAAGATAATTAATAAAATGCAAAAAAAGGAAGCCCTTTTTGGATTTAATCATTGATTGCATTAAAAGCAAAAAGCAATACTTTTTGAGTATTGCTTTGAGGTATTTTTTAGAATAAAAATGATTTTTATTCATTAATTCTTTTTAATAAATAGTTAGTCATGCCATTAGCAAAATAGGATACTAATAATTCATCATTTTTGTTTTTTTCGCATGCTACAATGGTACTAATATAGTTGATTTGTTCTTCTTGAGTAGTAATTTCAGGAAAAATGGGAGGGCAGTTGTGTTTCATTAATATTGCCCCCATAATTATTCTGCAAACCCTTCCATTTCCATCTGCAAATGGATGAATGTCATTTAAAAACCTATTATGAAAATAGGTAATATGGGTTAGTAAATGTTTTTGTGTGTTTTCATTATCGATTTCATTGAACCTAGAATTAAAGATTTCTATATAACTAGCCATTATGATTTCTAAATTGTAATGCGGAGCATATTCTTTGTTTTCAAAAAAAGGTTCTCGGGAACCTACAGTTGGAATATTTCTATAATTGCCCACAAGTTCTGGCTTGAATTCGGTTTCCCATGCTAGAGGATTATCCATTAAAGAATTATGTATATTTTTAATAATCTCTTCTGTCAATTGAAAATTCTGTAAATTATCTAAAACTCCTTTTAAGACAGTTTGATGCTCGGACACTCCCATTAGCGAATTAAAATTAATTCCTCTTACAGTTTCGTTATTAAGAAAACGTATCGTATCTCCATACTGAAGTTTTGAGTCTTCTACTCTAGCAGAATAAAACGAATAGTCATTGATTAAAGAAGTTCTAAATGCTTCAGTCCATTCATTTCTTGGAAATTTTTCTTTAAATTGTGTAAGGGCTTTATTGAATTCTAATAGATAATCAGTAAGCATAAAGGTTAGCCATTATACTTGTTGAACATAAAACGAATCCAAATTTTAATGTCATGTGGGTAGGCAAATAGCGCGTCTTCTTTTTGTAATAAAGTTTTACCAAAAAAAAATAATTTGAAGTCCTGCTGAAATGCAAGTGGAATAGTATCAATTGCCACAAGTTCTTTTGTAGTTGATAAATTCTTTAGCGATAGTATGTCTTGTCTAGTAACTAACATGATGCAAATATATAATTATTTTCATATCTAATACATGATTTTAACATTGGTCTTGGCTTAACTATCACTCCTTTAGAAATCAAGATGGGTAATTTGCTTCTTTAATTGTAGAAACTTACTTAAAAAAATTAAATAGGAGCAATGTAGTTAAACTCAGTTTTTATGTTGTTCTCCCTGCATACGAAACCCTACAAAATTCAAGACAATTCCAATAGGAAATAAGGCTCCAGCAATTAGATTCATTCTTCCAGACTCAGGATATTGGATCATTAAAAATACCGAAACCAGAATGATTAGCAGACTTGTGATGTAAATGATGTTTTTCATAATTAATTGGTTTTGTTGACTCTCTTAAATGAGTTGGTAAGTTGTATGTAATATACAAATCCAAAAATTGAAACAAAAATAAGTTTAACTATTTCATCATTAGTTTGGTTTTTCTCCATGTTGCCATGTAGAGCAGCCATAATGATTCCTAAAGGAATTGCTACTAAAAAAGCATATACAACCAAACGTATACCTGCAACAAACGATAGTGAAGTATACCTTTTTAAATAGTCTTTTTGACCACCTTTGGCATTGATTGTATAGGTTGCCTTTGTACCAACTACGGTAATAACTATTGAAATAATTAATTCTAAAAAATGCAACCAATCATTGATGTGTTCTTTTGTACCGATATAAGTAAAAAATGTTAAAATTACCGATGAGTACAACAAATAGTCGAAACTTTCTTTGTCGGTTAGTTCGTCGTTGATTATTTTTCTTTCCAATTCTTTAATGTTAAACCAAGTCATAATAATAGATTTAGGGGGTTAGTGTTTTATTTATAAGTAATTTTTTTATGTACATTACCCAAGGGGATTCTAGCGCTAGCTATGAATTTGTTAAAAAACAGTTATTGATAATTATTCAAATTTTTTGATAATTTCATCAAATTCCTTATTTCTTTTTAATGCATATTCATAAAGCGATTGTCTTATTAAATTATTTTGTTTATTTATAGAATAATGTAAGTCATCTTTATATGTTACATTAATAAATTCGGTGCTTTTTGTTATGTATTTATTTATTAATTCATTTTTATTTTCTGTAGTCAAAGATTCTATATTACTGTTTTTCAATTCAGCTTCAAAATTTTCCAATGCTGCGGCAATGACTTTATCTAATGTGACTTTGTATTTTCCTATATCCATCTTAGTTTTTAATTAAATATTTCATTTTAACCCAGCCCTTGCTGTTAAGTCCTTCATTATTTGTATAATTTATGTATCCAAAATCATTTTCTATTTTTTCAACATAAACAATTTCGCCTCCAATAAAATATCCTTTTCTTTTATATAAATCATCCGGTTTATTATAAAAATATATTATTTCATCTACATTTTCCGTGACTCTATAATCTCCAATGTCTGTTTTATTATTTGTTTCATTTCGTTTAACAATACTTGCTTCTGAATAGGTATCAAAAGCATAAATATTTTTTTCTAGAATTTTTGATTTAGCATCTTTTAATTCTTCTTTTTTTCTTTCGTCATTACATTTTAGGATTATTTCAGAATTGTATTTTATATCGGAAATTCTTAACTTTTCATTCATTTGTAACTCGGTTTGGTCAAGAATTCTATTTTTACTATCTTCATTGTAATCTTCAATTTCAATTATTTCGGATGTAAATATTGATTTTGTCCATTCAGTTGAATAAAAGTATTCTGCTGGTCTATAAAAATTAGTAATACCGTCATTATATCCTTCAATTGAAAATGTATGTAGTTTAGGAGTTTCTACATTGAATACTACAAATACAAATTTCTTATTATTAATTGGTTCTTGGTGATTTATATTATTATAATTGTCATAATAAGAAGTGGTAGAGGTATCTGTTGTGAAAGTATCTTCATTATAAAAATCTGATTTGATATTACTGTATTGAGAGCCAACAATGATTAAAATCACAACTATGAATATGCCAAAAAACAGAATTATTTTTCTATCAATAGTTGTTTTATCATCAATATTAACTGAATAACTTTCCTTTGTTTGATCAATTATATCATTTGATTCTTCAGTATTAAATTCTTTTTGATATATAATTTGAATTCGTTTTATCTTGTTTTCAAACTCTTCTTTTGTTAAAATACCAGAATCAAAAAGATTTTTTAATTGTTTATATTCTGTTGAATTATTTATATCAAATTCTGTTTTTTGATTTTCAATTGTATATACTTTAGACATAAATTCTTCTTCTGAAATAATGCCTTTTCCTCTTAATTCAATTAAATCATTTATAGTCGAATCAAGGCTTTGCTTACTTCTAACATTTTGTTTTATTGTTTTAGCTTCTTCAGTATTTTCTAACTGATATTTATTGTAAGCTAAAACTAGTAAAATTGAGATCCATTGTAAAGGTGGAAATAAGATACAAAAGATTAAACCAGTCTTTTGTGATTTAGTGAAATTATCAGAATTCCAAATGTATATTGAGGAACCTGTTGCCAAGCCTACAATAAGTCCAACTCCTATAGTGTCATTCATTTTTTATTGTTTAGGATTGATTATTATTTTTTATAAATTTTTTATTTATTAAATTATCAACTTTAGTATTAAATTCAACTTCATTTAATAATCCTTTTTGTTTCGATTTCAGCAATAAAGAGTATTCTTCAGTTTCTATGATATCTTCTTTCATTTTTTCTTTTGTAAGAATTTCTTTTTTCTCAACATAGTCTTCATGGGAAATTAAATTTAGTTCGTATAGTTTGTTTAAATCATTGATTTTTTCATTAAGAATAATTTCTTTTTTAATCTTGATTTTTCCTGCAACATCTAATTTTTTACCAATTATTGAATTGTGATAAATGAAATACAAGTATGGTATAAAAATTAGTAAAGAAATATAATATCGGTCATTTTTAATGGCATTCAATTTCATTTCAGTTGTTGTACAAGAGAAAATAATCCAAACAAAAATTAGTTCTATAATTAATAAAACAAATTGATGTTTTAATTGATTAAAATATTTTGATAGATTGTAAAAAATTATAAAACCAAATAATACAATCAAGCCTCCAAATTGTATTTCAAAGCTTTCGATATCACTATAAATAGATTCTGTTATTTTTGAAAAATTCGTGCTATCATTATTTGAATTATTATATGATAAATCGATTTTGTTATTCAAATCTTCAAGATTATTTATGAAGTATAATCTGACCAATAAAAAAATCGAAATGAATATTGAGAAATCAATAAGTGGTTTATAGTTTTTTTGGGTGATAATCATTGTATTCATTGGGATAAATATGAATTTTTAATTTCCAGTTTTTATAATGAAATATTTTGAAGCGAAAAGATAATTATCTTCTACTTTGATTCTAAATTCGTGGTCATTACTAATTTTAAATATAATCAATTCGTTTAGTAATTTTTCGGCTTCAAGTTGATTTGGCATCATGACTTCTAATGTTTTACCAGTGTTTAGT
>JAGOAL010000036.1 GCA_017983975.1 Flavobacterium sp. | reverse complement strand
CTAAAAAAGAGTTGACCCTAATGGAAATTATTTTCAGTGGTGGCATAGTAGGGCAAATTGTAATGACGTCCATTTTTATCATGTTGTTCCTTACCATTTATTTATACTTAGAACGACTTATGGCTATTAAAGCGGCCTCTAAAATGGATCAAAATTTTATGACGCAAATTAAAATGCATTTGCAACAAGGAAAAATTGATAATGCTAAAATGTTATGTGCGGCAACAAATTCACCTGTTGCTCGATTAATTGAAAAAGGAATTTCAAGAATTGGAAAACCACTCGAAGATATTAATATTGCGATTGAAAATGCTGGAAAGCTTGAAGTATATAAATTGGAAAAAAACGTTAGTTTATTAGCTACGCTTTCTGGTGCTGGTCCGATGACTGGTTTCTTAGGAACGGTTGTAGGTATGGTAATGGCGTTTCATGAAATGGCAGCAAGCGGTTCTAATAAAATTGAAATGAGCGTTTTAGCCGAAGGAATTTATACCGCAATGATGACGACAGTAGTTGGATTAATTGTTGGAATTATTGCTTATGTAGGTTATAATCATTTAGTGAGTATAACCGATAAAATTGTACACATGATGGAAGTAAATGTGGTAGATTTCTTGGATGTACTTAACGAACCTGTTTAATCATGAATTTAAGAGGAAGAAATAAAGTAAACGCAGAATTCAATATGTCATCTATGACTGATATTGTTTTCTTGTTGTTGATCTTTTTTATGATTGCTGTCACCACAATGACCAATACCAATGCTTTAGATTTAGTATTGCCTAATTCTTCAGGTCAATCGGATGAAGTAGAAACAATTTCGGTGAGCATTGATGATAAATTCAACTTTTTTTTAGATCAACAGCAACTTCCTATTGAAGATTTAGAAGCTGCTTTGCAACAAAAGTTAGCCGGTCAAAAAGAACCTAATATTGTTTTGCACGTTGCAAAAGATGTTCCAATTGAGAATGCGGTAAAAGTTATGGATATTGCCTATAGAAATAAATATAAAATAGTTTTAGCGGTTTCGCCAAAGTAATAATGATATTAGAAACTAAATATGAGAAACGATCTTTTGGTATAACGTTAGTTGTATTCATTATTTTGTTTATTTGTTTTTATTTTTATGTGCTGAAAGACGATCCAAATGTTCCTTATGTGTTTAAAGGAGGCGAAATTGCCATTAATTTTGGTACTTCGGATACCGGAAATGGAGATATTCAACCGATTGAAAAAGTACAAACCGCTCCTGAACCTGCGGTAAAAGATGTGGTGGAAACGCCTGCACAAAAATTAGTAACCCAAACTACTACAAAAGCGGCAGCTGTAAAGACGTCAACCACTAATTCTGAAGCACCACCAACACCTACACCACCCAAACGAAAAACCAACAGCGCATTAAACAGTATATTGAAAGGACCTAAAACTACAGGAACCACTCAAACCGGACACGGCGATGATAATGAGGGTGGCGACAAAGGAAGTTTAAACGGTAGTTTGTATGCTAATAGTTTTTATGGAGACGGCACTGGCGATGGAAAAGGAACTGGTAAAGGCACAGGCTGGGGATTATCTGGGAGAAAATTATATGGCAATAGTAAAAAAGTACAAGATTGTAATGAATCTGGAAAAGTGGTAGTTAAAATTTGGGTGAATCGCCAAGGGAATGTTATTCGGGCAGAACGATCTCAAGGAACAACCAATACGAACCCATGTTTAGTAAATCCGGCAATAGAAACGGCAAAAACCTTCAAATGGCAATCGGATAGTAATGCGCCAGAAACTCAAATTGGTTTTGTGGTGGTTAATTTTCAAGTGGGGGAGTAACAAAAATGCAATTCAGTGGGCTAACTAACCCCGATAGTAATGAAAATCCAATGCGCTAGCATTGATTGTAATGGATAGCGGGAAAATGGATTACAAGAATGCCCAAGCCATTCGTTTCAAATAGTAAAATGAATTATAAAGAAACTACAGATTGGATGTTTAGTCAGTTGCCCATGTTTCAAATGCAAGGTGCCTCGGCTTATAAAAAAGATTTAACCAATACGCTATTATTGGTAGAGCATCTCAATCATCCCGAAGTAAAATTTAAATCGGTTCATGTGGCAGGAACCAATGGTAAAGGCTCTACATCTTCTATGATTGCCTCCATTTTACAGGAAGCGGGATATACAGTGGGCTTATACACTTCGCCCCATTTAAAAGATTTTAGAGAGCGAATTAAAATAAACGGAACGCCGATTTCGGAAGATTTTGTGGTTGATTTTGTGAAAAATAATAAACTTTTTTTTGAGCAACATCAGCTAAGTTTCTTTGAAATGACGGTGGGTTTAGCCTTTGATTATTTTGCTAAAGAGCAGGTTGATGTTGCAATTATTGAAGTGGGCATGGGCGGAAGACTAGATTCTACTAATATAATTACACCTTTACTTTCGGTTATTACCAATATAGGATTAGATCATACGCAGTTTTTAGGCGATACAGTAGCCAAAATAGCTTTTGAAAAGGCGGGTATAATTAAAAGGAATATTCCGGTAGTAATTGGAGAATATACTGAAGATACAAAGCCAGTTTTTGAAGAGAAGGCATCTACTGAAGTCGCCCCAATTTATTTTGCACAAGATCAATCAGAAGTGGGTTATGAATGTGCTTTGAAAGGAGATTATCAAAAACAAAATATGAAAACGGTTTTGAAAGCTGTTGAGTTACTCCAAAATACATTTGAAATTTCAGACTTACATATACAAAACGGATTTAAAAACGTAATTAGTAATACCGGTTTGCTTGGCAGATGGCAAATCTTAAATGAAAAACCTTTTGTGGTTGCCGACACTGCTCATAATGCTCACGGATTAAAACGTGTGCTGCATCAAATAGAGAATCAACATTATCACACGTTACATATTGTTTTAGGTGTTGTAAATGATAAAGATTTAGATTCGATACTGCCATTATTTCCAAAAGATGCTCATTATTATTTTTCTAAACCCAATATTCCAAGGGGATTAGAAGCAACTGAATTACAAGAAAAAGCCGCCAATTTTGGATTAGTTGGTAAAGTATATAGTTCTATTTCAGAAGCTTATGCTTGGGCTTTGAATATGGCAGCTGAAAACGATTTTATTTATGTGGGAGGGAGTACTTTTGTAGTTGCAGAAATTATATAAATTTTTTTATAAAAGACTTGCAAAAACAAATATTCAGTGTATATTTGCACTCGCATTACAGCAATGTTTTGCGGATTATAGGGCGATTAGCTCAGCTGGTTCAGAGCACCTCGTTTACACCGAGGGGGTCGGGGGTTCGAACCCCTCATCGCCCACAAAAGTCCTTAGAAATAAGGACTTTTTTTATACGCCAACATTTTATTATATGCCGTTTTTCGTTTACATTCTCTACAGTCTTATTAAAGACAAATTTTACATTGGTTTTACTTCTAACTTAGAAGAAAGAATAATCCGTCACAATCAAAAAAGCAAAGGTTTTACGGGTCACATAAATGATTGGGAAATGATGTATTCAGAATCTTATGCCACAAAATCTGAAGCTTTGGCAAGAGAAAAACAAATTAAATCATGGAAAAGTCGAAGTAAAATTCAACAATTAATAAGTAATAAAGATTAGCTCAGCTGGTTCAGAGCATCCCGATTTCATCGGGAGAGTAGGGGGTTCGAACCCCTTTCCGAAAACGTAACAAGCAATCGCCCACAAAAAAGCACTTCAATAAAGTGCTTTTTTTATTTAAATAAAATCTAATGTTTTTTCTAATGCCATTCCGCGCGAACCTTTAATTAAGAGTAAGCTATTTGTCGGTGGGTTTGAACTTAATGAACTTGTAAATGATTCAAAATTTTCAAAAAACTTTATGTGAGGCACTACAACTTGATTTGCAAAGAAATCTTTTCCAATAAAATAGGTAGTAATTGAAGATTCGTTGGCTACTAAATCAATGATTTTTTTGTGTTCTAAAAGACTTTCTGTTCCTAATTCAAACATATCTCCTAAAATTGCAATTTTATGCGAATGATGTAGTTGGATAAAATTAGCAATAGCCGCACTCATACTACTAGGGTTTGCATTATAGGCATCTAAAATTATTTCGTTTCCATTCTTTTGAATGAGTTGTGAACGATTGTTTTCTGGAATATAATTTTCAATTGCTGTTTTTATAGCTTCATCGTCTACTTTAAAATACTTTCCAATTGTAACTGCTGCAATAATATTAGTGGCATTATATTCGCCAATAAGGTGTGATTGAATAGTTATCCCATTAAATCCTATTGCAACCATAGGATTTGCTTCAATATGGTCTATTTTGACATTGCTACTATTTGTGGATGTAGAAAAGGTATAGCGATTTGTTGAAGTGGTTTTTTCATTTTGCAATGTATCATCAAGATTGACAAAAACAGTTTTGTTAGTCTGAGAAAGAAAATCATACAATTCACTTTTACCTTTAATCACTCCTTCGACTCCTCCAAAACCTTCTAAATGCGCTTTGCCAAAATTAGTAATATATCCGAAATCAGGTTGGGCAATAGAGCAAAGAAAGGCAATTTCTTGTTGATGATTAGCTCCCATTTCCACAATGCCTATTTCTGTTTCTTTTGTAAAACGTAATAATGTTAATGGAACTCCAATGTGGTTATTTAGATTACCAATCGTTGCTAAAGTATTGTATTTCTGCGACAATACAGCATGAATTAATTCTTTGGTTGTCGTCTTTCCATTACTGCCCGTTAAAGCTATTATTGGAAGTCCTAGATAGTTTCTGTGGTATTTGGCTAGTTGTTGAAGTGTTTCTAACGTATTTTCAACCAAGATTGTTCGATGGTCTAAATAATAATTTGCGTTATCAATTACTACATATTTGGCTCCCTTTTCTAATGCTTCTTTGGTAAAAGTATTGGCGTCAAAATGGTCTCCTTTTAAAGCAACAAAAAAACTGTCTTTTTCAATTTTTCGAGTATCAGTAGCTACAGATTTACATTCTAAGAAAAGGGAATGGATATTATCTATTGTCATTGGATGATAATTTATTGAGAAACGAAGATAAAAAAAAAGCCCTTTTAAACAAAAGGGCTTTTATATGAATTTTAAGAAAATTATTGTTTTGGATTTCCTCTAGGAGTTTTTTTGTTAGATTTTGGTCCAACTTTAGACATTGCACATCTGAATCCTATGTAATCAGTTGCCATATCTTGAGGGAAATATCTTCTTGAAGCAGGATCTAACCAATAAGCTCTATCTCTCCAAGAACCACCTTTATACACTCTAACATCGTCATTAACTAAAGTAGTTCTTTTGTCTGACTTGTCATATTGTTTAAGCATTTTTTTCTCGTTGCTTGTTGAATCAATAGAAGTAGAAATTTTATGTTTAGGTGAATCATACATTTTGAATTTTTCTGAAGCACCTTCTGCACTTTCTTCATCAGCACCACCAAATTTAAAGAAACGAGTTGATTGTCTATCACCATCTCTGTAATTTTTATTGTCAGAGGTAGAAAATTGCGTTCTTAAATACGTTTCATTTTCATCAACAGGTACTTGAGCAATTTGACCAGGGAAATTTCTAGCCATAATTCTACCGTTACTTAATGTATCATATTTAATGTTGTCAGAAGTTACTAATTCAGCATTTCCTTCACCATCTAATTTATTTTTAGTGTAAACGTTACCTCTAAAATAGTTGAAATCATTTGCTTCATCATCAACCATTGGTCTATAAACGTCTTGTACCCATTCTGCAACGTTACCAGCCATATCATATAAACCAAAGTCGTTTGGAGCATAACGTTTAACTTCGTTTGTAATATCAGCACCGTCATCAGACCATCCAGCAATTCCTCCGTAATCTCCTTTACCTTGCTTGAAGTTTGCTAATTGATCCCCTTTAGATTGTCTTTTAGATGAACGTGTATATTGTCCATTCCAAGGATATTTTTTTTGTCCTTTGTAAATGTTGTATTCTCTACTACCTACAAGCGCAACTGCAGCATATTCCCATTCAGCTTCGGTAGGAAGTCTATATTCTGGTAAAATTAAACCAGAACTTCTTTGAGCATATACATTTTTAGCATCTTCTGCAACTTGTTTTTTGCCATTTACACCTCTTTTTAAAACTACTTCACCATTTCCACCTAAAGATTTAGATGGAGAATTGATGTAAGCTTCGGTGTCAAATGACGCTTCTCCTTTAACATCAGTACCTAAACTAACTTTGTTGTCTTTTTTCAGGTATCCAGAACGCTCTAAGATGTTTTCATTAACACGGTTGGTTCTCCATTTACAAAATTCAGAAGCTTGGATCCAGTTTACACCCACCACAGGATAGTTTGCATATGCAGGATGTCTTAGGTAGTTGTTTGTCATGGTTTCATTGTAACCAAGACGATTTCTCCATACTAAAGTATCTGGAATAGCACCATTATAAATGTTTTTGTAATTTTCTTCAGTTGGTGGAAATACCGATTTAACCCAAAATAAGTATTCAGCATACATTACGTTAGTTACTTCAGTTTCATCCATATAAAAAGACTGAACGTGTTGTTGATTTGGAGTATTGTTCCAATCATGCATTACATCGTCTTGAACTTTACCCATAGTAAATGTTCCGCCTTCAATTGGGACCATTCCAGGAGGATTTTCTTGTTTCTTAAACTTGTCATTAAACTGGAAACCGCCTTTTTTGTCGTTGATTTTCCAACCTGTAGCAGTAGAACCTCCTTTAGAGCTTCCTTTTTTGCTGCAGCTTGTAAAACTGATTGTTAGCGCCATTACAACTAACAATTTTAAAGCCATAGTTTTCTTAATTTTCATACTTTAGTAGGTAATAAATTTAGTGTCGCAAGATAATAATTATGTATTAATATGCAACATGTTTTTAAAAAATTGTAAAAAAAAAATTATTATAAGCAAAATGCTTTCCTTTACAACGAATTAATTGATATTTTATTGCGTTTAGTTAGTATTAAAGAAAATATTTATTTCTCTTTGTAATATATTTCTATAAATGACGTTTTTTATTCAATGAAAAAGCAATTTGCATACTTATTATTACTATTTTCTTTTTCTCTTTTTGCCCAACAAAGTGAAACAATACTTTTAGATTGGTCAAAAGAGGTTGGCTATAATTATGATAATTTTTCGTTCAAAGTTCCTCAGTTTCAAATGGAGTATTTTGATTTTAAACCAGATTCCAAAACAATTCTTTTTCGAAAAGTAATTGAAGTTAGTCAACCCGCTGTTTCATTCACAATCTCTAATGTAGCTTATAAAAATATTACATTATCAGAACTTCATGATTTAGATGTTCAGAGGATTCCTTCCAGTATAAATTTCACATCTGAAATAGTACAAGCAAGAAATGAATTTAAAGGTGTTTTAAGTTTTTCTCCAATAATAAAAGAGGGTTCAAATTATAAAAAAGTTGTTTCAATTACGTACAATTTGGTAAATAGCGGTGGACTAAATAGATCTGTTTCTGCTACTAATTCTATTACAAATTCGGTATTTGCTTCCGGAAAATGGCATCGATTTTATATCGAAAAATCAGGGGTATATAGAATTTCAAAAACGTTTTTACAAAGTTTAGGTTTTGATGTTAATGTAGATCCTAGAACAATTAAGATTTATGGTAATGGTGGTAGAATGCTCCCGTTGCTTAATTCCACTCCCTATCCAAATGATTTAGAAGAAAATGCTATTCAATTTATTGGTGAAGACGACGGCGTTTTTGATGCTTCCGATCATATTTTATTTTATGCTGAAGGAGTTGATACTTGGAATACAGAGAGTTTAACAAGTGTTAATCTGTTTTCAGACAAGTCTTATTATTATGTAACTGCTTCTTCCGGAACAAGTAAAAGAATAATTCCTGCCACTGAACCTTCTGCTGCACCTACACTTACTTTTACGCAATTTGATGATCAACTCTATTATGAGAAAGATTTAGTTAATGCAGGAAAAGTTGGAAGAAGATGGTTTGGAGAACAGTTTAATATTGATGACACACAAACCTTTTCATTTTCTATTCCAAATTTAGATTTTTCTGTTCCTGTTCAAATAAAAATTAATACCGCTTCTAAATCTTTTGGCAATTCTTCCTTTAACTTTAAAGTAAATAATCAAGATCTAGGAACTATTGCTTTTCCACAAATTACATCTAGCGGTGGTATTGAAGGATTAGAATCGGCACTGAACACGACCTATACAGCATCAAATACAACATTAGACTTTTTACTAACTTATGATAACGGAGGTGTGCCAACTTCAAACGGTTATTTAGATTTTATTCGTTTAAAGGTAAAACGGAATTTAATTGGTTTTGGAAAGCAATTTCAATTTTCAAATGATTTAGAACAAACAAATATTGGAGTAGGTCAGTATACAATTTCAAGTGCAACGGGTATTTCTCAAATTTGGGATGTAACCGACCTATATAATGTAACTAAATACAACAATACAACTGGAGCCACTTTTTCGTTCAAAGTAAATTTGGGAAGTCCAAAAAAATATGTTGCCATTGATCCATCAGATTATTATTTGCCATTGAAAGAATCTTCAACATCCGTGGTAAATCAAAATATAAAAGGAACCATTTTTAAAGATAATAACGGAAATTTTCAGGATATTGATTATTTAATCATTACCCCACAGTTTTTAGTAAATCAGGCAGAATCCTTAGCAAATTTTCACCGACGAAATTCTGGAATTAGTGTTCGAGTGATTCCGTTGGATAAAATTTATCAGGAATTTGCTTCCGGAAAGCAAGATATAGCAGCCATTAGAAATTTAATTAAGTATGTATATTGGAATGCATCTACGCCCGAAAAAAGAGTCAAATATGTAAATTTATTTGGAGATGCTTCCTATGATTATAAGGATCGATTATTTAATAATACGAATATTGTGCCTGTTTTTCATGGTTTTAATCCGGCTTCAAATGAAACCAATAATTCTTCAAACTTTTCATTGTATTCTACCTTTATGTCTGATGATTTTTATGCTTTAATGGACGATTCAGAAGGGCCAATGACAAGCAGTTTTGACGGAATTGACATTGCAGTAGGAAGAATGTTAGTTTCATCAACTTCACAAGCGACAGAAATGGTTAATAAAGTTATCGAGTATCATGATGAAAAATCATATGGTAGATGGCGTAATAATTTTGTAATTTATTCTGATGATGCTGATGATTCTACAGATGCAACTTTGCAAGTTGGTTTGAATAATTTAGCCGATGTCTTAACTGCTCAAAAACCATTTGTAAATGTTAAGAAAATTCATACCGATGCCTATGTGCAACAAGTAGCGGCTGGTGGAGAACGTTATCCCGAAGCTAAAAAAGATTTTTTAGATGCTTTGCAATTAGGAGGATTAGTGTTTAATTATTTCGGACATGGGAATGAAGAATTTCTGGCAAGAGAACGTTTGTTTGAAAAATTAGAAGCACAAAATTTAACCAATAGATATCGATATCCATTATTTGTTACAATAACTTGTGAATTTACTCGATTTGATGATCCAAATAGATTTACAGGAGGCGAATATATGTTTTGGAATAAAGCAGGAGGAGCAATAGGATTAATTGCCACTACCAGACAAATAGGAGTTTCAACTGGTTTTACGATGAATAATCTCTTAACGGAAGATTTATATGCTTATGGTTCAATAAATTATCCAACAATTGCAGAAGCACTTCGATTAACAAAAATTGCAACGGGTTCAGACAATCGCAGGGTGGTTTTCTATATTGGAGATCCGGCCTTAAAATTAGCTATTCCCAAGCCAAAAGTTGTGCTCACTAAAGTTAACGATATTCCTGTTTCTCAACCATTACCTGTTTTACAAGCCTTGAGTTTAGTTAAAATTTCGGGCGAAGTCAGAGATGAAAATGATGTTTTACAATCAAATTATACAGGAGATTTAGCAGTTCAAATTTTCGACAAAGAAATTAATAGAAGTACGCTCGGTAATAACGGAACATCTGATGCTAACGGATTAATAATTATGAATTTTACTACTTTAGGAGAAACCATTTTTAGAGGAAATGCATCGGTAGTAAATGGGCAATTCGAGTTTAGTTTTGTGGTTCCTCAAGACATTCGAATCCCTGTTGGAAATGGAAAGATTAGTTTTTATGCTAAAAAAGAAGGTGTGGTTCTCGAAGATGAAACAGGATATGATCAAACAATTCAAATTGGCGGTGTAAATACTACGGCACCCACTGATAATACTCCGCCAACTGTTCGTTTACACATGAATGATGAAGCGTTTGTTTCGGGCGGAATTACCAATTGTGCGCCTATTCTAATAGCTTTTTTATCAGATGAAAATGGAATTAATACAGCAAGTGGTATTGGGCATGATATTGTAGCTATATTAGATGGTGATGAATCAAATCCATTTATTTTAAATGAGTATTATGAAACTGAAAATGATGATTATACCAATGGATTCATTCGATTTCCATTGAGAGATTTAGCACCCGGAATGCATACCTTATTATTTAAGGCGTGGGACGTTTACAATAATTTAATTACATCCGAAATTCAATTTAACGCTATTTGTTCAGATGAAGGATTGAAACTTGAAAAAGTACTCAATTATCCAAATCCGTTTGTAAGTTATACCGAATTTTGGTTCAATCATAACATGCCATTTGAACCTTTAGATGTTCAGGTTCAAATTTTAACAATTTCAGGGAAATTGGTCAAGACTATTAATCAACAAGTTGTTACAGATGGATTTTTGAGTAGAGAAATTACTTGGGACGGCAAAGATGATTTTGGAGATCGAATAGGAAAAGGAGTTTATATATATAAATTAACTGTAAAATCTGTATCTACGGGTAAATCAGCTGAAAAATATGAGAAACTTGTAATCCTATAATAAAATACTATATTTGTGAAATTAATACCTTAATTAAATGAAAAAAATTGCTTTATTATTATCCCTTATTGTAATGGGTCAATTTGTAATAGCACAAGAAGATAATAGCCGAGTTATCACTACCGGAGTTCCTTTTTTGCTAATTGCTGCTGATGCTCGATCTGCTGGTATGGCCGATATGGGTGTAGCAACTTCAGCCGATGCTTTTTCGCAACAATACAATCCGGCAAAATATGCTTTTTCATTACAAAAACAAGGATTTTCTATTAGTTATACACCTTATTTAACTAGTATTGCAAATGATATTTCTTTAGGTCAATTAGCTTATTACAATAGAATTAATGAACGAAGTGCTTTTGCAGGTTCATTACGCTATTTTGGTTTAGGTGATATTGAATTACGTGAAACTGGTGATCCAAATGAAGTGCCAAGAGTTGTAAATCCAAATGAACTAGCAATTGATGGTTCTTACTCGTTAAAATTAAGCGAACGATTTTCAATGGCCGTAGGTGGAAAATTTATCAGATCTGCTTTAAAAATCGCTGATGCAAATACCGATGCTTCAGCTGCCTCAACATTTGCAGTTGATGTAGCTGGGTATTATCAATCGGAAGAAATTGCCTATGATGATTTTAACGGTCGATGGAGAGCAGGTTTTAACTTTCAAAACATGGGTCCTAAAATCAGCTACGACAACGATGAGTTTAATAACAATTTTTTGCCAGCTAACATGCGTTTAGGAGCTGGTTTTGATTTTGTTCTTGATGAATATAATAAAGTGGGTGTTACTGCCGAAGTAACAAAACTGTTAGTGCCAACTCCTCCAGCATTAGTAGCTGCAGTGGATGCTGATAACAGTGGTAGTATTGAACCGGCCGAACAAGATATTGCAGATGACGCATACACTCAGGCGCTTAGTGACTACCGAAAAATAGGCTGGGCTCAAGGAATTTTTAAATCGTTTAATGATGCACCTGATGGCCTTTCAGAAGAATTAAGAGAATTTACCTGGGCTTTAGGAGCAGAATATTCTTACCAAGATTCTTTTGCACTGCGTTTAGGTTATTTTAACGAAAACGAGTTAAAAGGTGCTAGAAAATTCTTTTCTATGGGAGCAGGTTTCAAATATAACGTAGTAAAAGTAGATGTGTCTTATTTGTTCTCTGCTTCAAAAGTGAGAAATCCATTAGAAAATACGTTGCGTTTCTCGCTTACGTTTAATTTTGGAGATGAATATGACGAATTATAATTTCAAATAAATGTAACTAACTATCCAAATTCTTGTTCGAATTTGGATTTTTTTTCCTCAGATATGAAACAAATAACCATTAATACCGTGATTTCAGTCCTCTCAAAAGAAGAGTTGTCTTCACAAGAAATTGATTTGATGAATCAAGCTTTTGAAGCTAGAGCTAATGCTTATGCTCCATATTCAAAATTTACCGTAGGAGTGGCGATTTTATTGGATAATGGAAAAATAATTCAGGGATCCAATCAAGAAAATGCAGCTTATCCATCTGGGTTATGTGCAGAACGCGTGGCAATTTATTATGCGGGTGCTAAATATCCAACCGCAAAAATGCTTAAAATGTTCATCACTGCATCACCTAAAGATAGAAATCTTGTAGAGCCAATTCCGCCTTGTGGAAGTTGCCGTCAAGCTATTGCAGAATACGAAATGAAGCAAGATATTCCTATTGAAATTTTATTTATGGGTGCCGAAGGACCAATTTATAAATCAGATTCTTTAAAAAATATTTTACCCTTAGTTTTTGATAAGAATCACCTATAACGATTTCGTAACTTTTTTTATCGATTTAATACAAAAAATCGCAAAAATCATAGAATTTAATTTTTTCAGTACGAATCTATGTAGTATTTTTGCTTTTCGTAAAATTACTAGAATATAGTAATTGACAACCAATAGAAATAAAAAACAAACAACAATGAAGCCAATAACCAAAGAAGTTTACCTTAAGTGGTATGAAGACATGCAGTTTTGGAGAAAATTCGAAGACAAATTAGCTGCTGTTTATATCCAACAAAAAGTTAGAGGATTTTTGCATTTATATAACGGACAAGAAGCAGTACTTGCTGGAGCCATTCACGCAATGGATTTGTCGAAAGATAAAATGATTACCGCATATAGAAATCACGTGCAGCCAATTGCAATGGGAGTTGATCCTAAAAAAGTAATGGCAGAATTGTATGGAAAAGTAACGGGAACTTCAAAAGGAATGGGCGGATCAATGCACATTTTTTCAAAAGAACACGGCTTTTATGGTGGACACGGAATTGTAGGTGCTCAAATTCCAGTAGGAGCAGGAATTGCGTTTGCCGATAAGTATTTTGAAACAGGCGGTGTAACTTTAACCTATTTTGGTGATGGTGCAGCACGTCAAGGTTCTTTGCATGAAGCCTTTAATATGGCGATGAATTGGAAGTTACCAGTAGTATTTATTGTTGAAAACAATGGTTATGCAATGGGTACTTCTGTAGAGCGTACTGCAAACCATACCGATATTTGGAAATTAGGTTTAGGATACGAAATGCCTTGTGGTCCAGTAGATGGAATGAATCCTATTAAAGTAGCTGAAGCTATGCACGAAGCTATTGAAAGAGCGCGTCGTGGAGATGGCCCAACATTTCTTGAAATGAAAACGTATCGATACAGAGGACACTCAATGTCTGATGCACAATTATATAGAACGAAAGAAGAAGTTGAGGAATACAAAAAAATAGATCCTATTACGCAAGTTTTAGATATTATTAAAGAGAAAAAATACGCTACAGACGCCGAAATCGAAGCTATCGATCAAAGAGTTTCTGATTTAGTGGCTGAATGTGAAAAATTTGCTGATGAATCTCCGTTTCCTGAAGTAAATCAGTTATACGATGTTGTCTACGAAGAGCCAAATTATCCATTTATACCTCATAAATTATAAAGAATATGGCACAAATAATTACTATGCCGCGTTTAAGTGATACAATGACTGAAGGAGTTGTAGCCACTTGGTTAAAAAAAGTTGGGGACACAATAAAAACAGGTGATATTCTTGCTGAAATTGAAACCGATAAAGCTACCATGGAATTTGAATCATTTCATGATGGTGTTTTATTGCACATTGGAATTCAAGAAGGACAATCAGCTCCGGTTGATTCATTATTGGCAATTGTTGGAAAATCTGGAGAAGATATTTCTGCCTTATTAAGTGGAGGAACTGCTTCAGAAAATAAGGACGAAAAAGTTGAAGTTAAAGAAGAACTCCCAACTCCCAGCTCCCAACTTCCTGCTAATGTAAAAGTAGTTACGATGCCTCGTTTATCAGACACAATGACTACAGGTACTGTAGCGACCTGGTTGAAAAAAGTAGGTGATGCAGTAAAAGAAGGCGATATATTAGCTGAAATCGAAACCGATAAGGCTACTATGGAATTTGAATCTTTTAATGCAGGTACGCTTTTATATATTGGAATTCAAGAAGGTGAATCAGCTCCTGTAGATGCTGTATTAGCTATTCTAGGACCAGCAGGAACAGATGTTTCACATATTGCAGCTAATTATAAAGTTGGAGCAATAGCTGAGGTACCAAGAGTTGAAGAAAAAGTTATTTCTCAAGTAGAAACAACAAACAATCAACAACAAACAACAAACAATTCAGATAGAATCTTCGCTTCGCCGTTAGCTAAAAAAATTGCTCATGACAAAGGAATTAATTTGTCACAAGTAAAAGGATCTGGTGAGAATGGAAGAATTGTAAAAAGTGATATAGAAAACTTTACACCATCAGCAGCTTCATCAGCACAACCAGTTTCAGAAGCGATGAATACGGTTTCAAATGTTAAACCATTTGTTCCAGCTGGAGAAGTTTTCAAAGAAGAAATTACTAATTCGCAAATGCGTAAGACCATTGCAAGACGTTTATCGGAATCTAAATTTACTGCACCACATTATTATTTAACTATTGAGTTAGATATGGACAATGCAATTGCTTCAAGAAACATGATCAACGGATTACCTGAAACAAAAGTTTCTTTTAACGACATGGTAATCAAAGCAAGTGCAATGGCATTGAAAAAACACCCACAAGTTAATTCTCAATGGAGAGAAGATGCAATGGTAATTAATCACCATGTGAATATTGGTGTTGCAGTTGCGGTTGAAGACGGTTTGATGGTTCCAGTATTGAAATTTACAGATCAAATGAGTTTAACGCAAATTGGAGCTAATGTAAAAGACCTTGCCGGAAAAGCAAAATCTAAAAAAATTCAACCAGCTGAAATGGAAGGAAGTACGTTTACCATTTCAAATTTAGGAATGTTCGGAATTCAATCATTTACTTCGATCATCAACCAACCTAATTCTGCTATTTTATCGGTAGGAGCTATTATAGAAAAACCAGTAGTTAAAAACGGACAAATTGTCGTTGGAAATACGATGACCGTTACTTTAGCTTGTGATCATAGAACAGTAGATGGTGCAACAGGAGCTCAATTCTTACAAACGTTTAAAGCGTTTATGGAAAATCCGGTTACCATGTTGGCTTAAAATTATATTTACTATATTAGAATCCCGAAATTTCTTCGGGATTTTTTTATTTCTTATTTTTACTAAAAAATAGCAACTATTTTGAAAAACATCATCATCACAGGAACATCTCGCGGAATTGGTTTCGAATTAGCGTTGCAATTTGCAAATGCGGGTCATCAGGTTCTAGCCCTTTCGCGAAAAACACCCAAAGAATTAATTGAACACGAAAATATTACGTGCTTATCAATCGATATTTCTAATCCAGAAGAATTGCTTCAAGTAGAACAATTTGTCAGTACAACTTGGAAGAATGTAGCTGTTTTGATTCATAATGCGGGAAGTTTATTGCATAAACCTTTTGGTCAAATTTCTGCAGAAGAATTTCAAAGTATATACAAAGTTAATGTTTTTGCGGTTGCCGAGTTGACTAAAATTTGTATTCCCTTTATGGAAAAAGGAAGTCACGTGGTAACAATTAGTTCTATGGGAGGC
>JAGOAL010000008.1 GCA_017983975.1 Flavobacterium sp. | reverse complement strand
ACGGCGCTTTGTGTATGGCGGTTTCAGGCAAATGTTATTTGAGTTTACATTCGCATAATTCATCAGCTAATCGTGGAGCTTGTAAACAAAATTGCCGGAAAAAATACACCGTTATCGATCAAGAAAGTGGGTTTGAAATTGAAGTGGACAACGAATATTTAATGTCGCCAAAGGATTTATGCACCTTAGATTTTTTAGACCAAGTCATCGATTCGGGCATCAAAGTATTAAAAATTGAAGGACGTGGTAGAGCGGCTGATTATGTCGCTACAGTTATCAAAACCTATCGCGAGGCTATTGATTCGTATTACGAAGGCACGTTTACCAAAGAAAAAATCAATACCTGGATGGCAACTTTGGCAACGGTTTACAATCGCGGCTTTTGGAGTGGCTATTATTTAGGACAAAAATTAGGCGAATGGTCTGATAATCCTGGATCAAGTGCTACTCAAAAGAAAGTGTATGTTGGAAAAGGAATGCATTATTTTGTAAAATCGAGCATTGCCGAATTCAAAATCGAAGCTTACGACATCAAAAAAGGCGATAAAATTCTAATTACAGGTCCTTCAACTGGTGCGCAGGAATTAATTTTAGAAGATTTTTTCGTGAATGATGTCACTTCTGAAAAAGCTACCAAAGGAGACAGTTGTACAATGAAACTACCTTTTCGAATTCGTTTATCAGATAAATTATATAAAATAGTCGAAAATTAATGGTAATTATCACCCTTCAAAGAGACAAATGTATTGGTTGTAACTACTGTGTAGAAATGGCGCCAGCACAGTTTCAAATGTCAAAGAAAGACGGAAAATCAGTGTTGCTAAAATCTACAAATAGTAAAGGATTCTTTACTTTAAAATCGCCAGATCACACAATCATAGAACAATGTGAATTGGCCGTAAAAGCTTGTCCAGTTAATATTATAACGACAAAAGAGATCTGATTTTTATAGTTAAAATACTATAAACTTACCTATTTCGTTTTACTACGAGATAGGTTTTTTTATTTTGGATAAACTTCCACTATTGAATTTGAAAGATTCAACAAAAATTCAATATCTTTACGCTCAAAAACGTTTTGAAACGTAGTCCACAAAGGACAATCACTATATATCGAAATTATGGCATGTACAAACTGTTCAACCACTGATGGTGGTGCACCAAAAGGGTGTAATAATAATGGGTCTTGCGGCACCGATAGCTGCAACAAACTTTCGGTTTTCGATTGGTTATCAAACATGACACTTCCGGGTGGTCAAGCGCCTTTTGACGCTGTTGAAATCCGATTTAAAAACGGGAGAAAAGAATTTTTTAGGAATACCGAAAAATTAACCTTGTCTATTGGAGATATTGTAGCTACTGAAGCTTCTCCAGGACACGACATCGGAATCATTACTTTGACAGGCGAATTGGTTAAAATTCAAATGAAAAAGAAAAATGAAAATCCAGATAAAGAATTAGCTAAAATTTACCGAAAAGCAACTCAAAAGGATATCGACATCTGGACTGAAGCTAGAAATAAAGAAGAAATTGTGCGCATGCGTGCTAGAGAAATTGCCATCAATTTAAAATTGGAAATGAAAATTTCGGATGTTGAATTTCAAGGCGATGGATCAAAATCAACGTTTTACTACACCGCTAACGATCGCGTAGATTTTCGACAATTAATAAAAGAATTTGCACAAGAATTCAAAGTTAGAATCGAAATGAAGCAAGTGGGTTTCCGACAAGAAGCATCTCGTTTAGGCGGAATAGGCTCTTGCGGAAGAGAATTGTGTTGTTCCACCTGGTTAACCGACTTTAGAAGTGTGAATACATCTGCAGCTCGTTACCAACAATTATCATTAAATCCGCAAAAATTAGCTGGTCAATGCGGAAAACTAAAATGTTGTTTGAACTACGAATTGGACACCTATCTTGATGCTTTAAAAGACATGCCCGATATGGAAACCAAACTCTATACAGAAAAAGGCGACGCTTATTGTCAGAAAATAGACATTTTTAAAGAAATTATGTGGTTTTCTTATGCCAATGCGCCAGCGCAATGGATGGTTTTACCTGTGGCCAAAGTCAAAGAAATTATCGCTGTAAACAAGAAAAAAGAACGCGTTGCTGGACTAGAAGATTATGTAGTTGAAACGGTTCAAGAAGTTGAGAAAAAATTTGAAAATGTAGTTGGTCAAGATAGTTTAACTCGTTTTGATCAACCAAAGAAAAAATCGAATAATAGAAATAAAAAGAAGAAACCTACAAATTTTAAAAATGCGCCTAAGAAAGACTAATTATATTGGTTTATTATTGTTGTTATTGTTTTTTACCGCCTGTGATAAAAAGCAGTTTTTCAGCGAATATAAAGAATTAGACGGTACGTGGAAAAAGTCCGATACTTTGCGTTTTACTTTTGAACAAAAAGACACCATTAATCCGTACCATTTGTTTTTAAACGTGAGAAATAATAATGATTATCCGTTCAACAACATGTATTTAATTGTTTCTTTAAAAGAACCTGGAAAAAAACCTACAATAAAAATTGACACTCTTGAATATCAAATGGCAGATGTAGACGGAACTCTTTTAGGAGAAGGTTTTACAGATGTAAAAGAAAGTAAATTATGGTATTTAGAAAACTACGTTTTTAATAGAATTGGAAATTATAAAGTAGAAGTAGTTCAAGCAGTAAGAGCCACCGGAGAAATAGAAGGAGTAGCTGAACTAAAGGGAATTACAGAATTAGGATTACGAATAGAAAAAACTAAATAACATGGCGACTAAGAAACCAGTTACAAATGAATATTCAGAATATACTCGAAAGTTCTGGCAACTTTTTAAGTATGGATTTTTAGGAATTATTTTATTATTCCTTTTTGCCTCGTGGGGGTTTTTCGGGAAAATGCCTTCGTTTGATGATTTAGAAAATCCAGATTCTAATGTGGCTACCGAAATTATCTCTGCAGATGGAGTAGTTATTGGTAAATTTTATAAAGAAAATAGAACTCCAGTAAAATACCATGAATTACCGCAACATCTTGTAAAAGCTTTAGTGGCAACCGAAGACGAGCGTTTTTATGAACATTCAGGAATTGATGCAAAAGGAACATTGCGTGCCGTAGTAAAATTAGCTCAAGATGGTGGAGCCAGTACGCTTACGCAACAATTGGCTAAAAATTTATTCCATGGTGAAGGTTCGAAATTTATTCTTTTTAGAGTAATTCAAAAAGTAAAAGAATGGATTATTGCAGTACGTTTGGAACGTCAGTATACGAAACAAGAAATCATTGCTTTGTATTTGAATCAAGTTGATTTTGTTAACGGTGCGGTCGGAATTCGTTCGGCAGCAAAAATTTACATGAACAAAGAACCAAAAGATTTAACTATCGAAGAAGGCGCTTTGTTTGTAGGAATGTTAAAAAATCCTTCGCTATATAATCCAAACCGAAAAAAAAGAGCCCAATTGGTTTTAGATCGAAGAAATACGGTATTAGGACAAATGGTGAAAAACGGTGTAATTACCCAAGCCAAACAAGAACAGCTAAAAAAATTACCTGTAAAATTAGATTTTAGACCCGAAAGTCATTCCGAAGGAAGCGCAACTTATTTTAGAGAATACCTTAGAGATTACATGCGAAAATGGGTAAAAGATCACTTAAAACCAGACGGAACTGAGTATGATTTGTATCGAGATGGATTAAAAATTTATACAACTATCGATTCAAAAATGCAGCAATATGCCGAAGAAGCAGTGCAAGAACATTTAAAAAATTTACAAAAAGAATTTTTTAAAGGAATGAAAGACAAAGACAATGCGCCTTTTGTTGATATTACGCCCGAGCAAACCAATCAAATCATGATGCAGGCGATGAAAAATTCTGAGCGATGGAGAAAAATGGATTTGAATGGAAAAACGGCCGATGAAATCATAAAATCGTTTTCAGTTCCCGCTAAAATGAAAATTTTTACTTATGAAGGTGAAAAAGACACCATCATGAAACCAAAAGATTCCATCATTTACTACAAACACATGCTGCAAACCGGAATGATGGCTATGGAGCCAAGAAACGGCCATATCAAAGCGTGGGTTGGAGGCGTAAATTATAAGTATTTTCAATACGATCACGTGGGGCAAGGAGCTAGACAAGTAGGTTCTACTTTTAAACCTTTTGTATATGCCACAGCAATTGAGCAATTAGGCATGTCGCCTTGTGATTCTATTATTGATAGTTATTTCACCATGCCAAAGGGTAAATGGGGAATTGATGCCGATTGGTCGCCTAAAAACTCTGATGGCAATTATCGAGGAACTATTACGTTGCAAAAAGCATTAGCCAATTCCATCAATACGGTTTCGGCAAAATTAATTGACCGAGTGGGACCACAAGCAGTTGTGGATATGGCAAAAGAATTAGGAGTTACTTCAAAAATTCCAGTTCAACCCTCAATTGCATTAGGAGCAGTGGATATTACAGTAGAAGAAATGGTAGGCGCTATGAGTACATTTGCCAATCAAGGGGTATATGTAAAACCTACATTTATCATTAAAATAGAAGATAAAAATGGCGTGGTCATTGACCAACCCATTCCGTATCAAAAAGACGTGGTTAACAAAGATGTTGCCTATGCCGTTGTAAAATTAATGGAAGGTGTTAAAGAATCAGGAACAGGTGCCCGTTTAAAATATGGTGGTGGCGGATTCATTCAGTACGATTACAGTTTTGCAAATCCAGTTGCTGGAAAAACAGGAACTTCTCAAAATAATTCTGACGGTTGGTTTATCGGTATGGTACCTAATTTAGCCACTGGTATTTGGGTGGGTAACGAAGACCGTGCAGCACATTTTAGATCTACACATATGGGACAAGGAGCTACAACAGCATTGCCTATTTGGGGAATTTTTATGAAAAAATGTTATGCCGATAGCGATTTAGATGTCTCACGCGAACCTTTTGAAAAACCTGAAAACTTATCCATTAAAGTAGATTGTTGGACCCCTAAAAAAGTAGTCGATTCCACAGAGGTTCCTACAGACGAACCCAATATGGATGAATTTGACGGATTATAAAAATAACAAATATGATTTCAAGAAAAGTAAATAACGTTAATGAAGCTTTAGAAGGCATTCAAGACGGCATGACTATTATGCTAGGAGGTTTCGGTCTTTGTGGTATTCCTGAAAATAGTATTGCCGAATTAGTAACTAAAAACATCACTAATTTAACCTGCATTTCAAATAATGCTGGTGTAGACGATTTCGGATTGGGATTATTATTACAAAAGCGTCAAATTAAGAAAATGATTTCTTCTTATGTAGGAGAAAATGCTGAATTTGAACGCCAAATGCTTTCGGGCGAATTAGATGTAGAACTTACACCTCAAGGCACTTTAGCCGAAAAATGTCGCGCGGCACAAGCCGGAATTCCTGCGTTTTTCACACCTGCTGGTTTCGGAACCGAAGTCGCAGAAGGGAAAGAAACACGCGAATTCAACGGAAAAATGCACGTAATGGAATTGGCCTACAAAGCCGATTTTTCAATCGTAAAAGCATGGAAAGGTGACGAAGCGGGAAATTTAATTTTCAAAGGAACGGCTAGAAATTTCAATGCATGTATGGCAGGAGCAGCAAAAATTACGATTGCTGAGGTGGAAGAATTAGTACCAGCAGGAACATTGAATCCAAACGAAATTCATATCCCAGGAATTATGGTAAATCGTATTTTCCAAGGGGAGAAATTTGAGAAAAGAATTGAGCAACGCACAGTTCGTCAAAAGTAATCAGTGTTCTCCCGATAGCTATCGGGATTAGTGTTCAGTAAAAAAGAAAATTATGTTATCAAAAGAAGATATAGCAAAAAGAATCGCCCAAGAAGTTAAAGACGGGTATTATGTTAATTTAGGAATTGGAATACCAACGCTTGTTGCGAATTATGTTCGTACGGATATTTCAGTAGAATTTCAATCTGAAAACGGTGTGTTAGGTATGGGACCGTTCCCTTTTGAAGGAGAAGAAGATGCCGATATTATCAACGCAGGAAAACAAACGATTACTACTTTGCCAGGAGCCAGTTTCTTTGATTCTGCATTTAGTTTCGGAATGATTCGTGCGCAAAAAGTAGATTTAACGATTTTAGGCGCAATGGAAGTTTCTGAAAACGGCGACATTGCCAACTGGAAAATTCCAGGAAAAATGGTAAAAGGAATGGGTGGCGCTATGGATTTAGTAGCTTCGGCAGAAAATATTATCGTTGCGATGATGCACGTAAATAAAGCAGGCGAATCGAAAATCTTAAAGAAATGTTCACTACCCTTAACCGGTGTAGGTTGCGTGAAAAAAGTCGTTACCGAATTAGCGGTTTTAGAAGTTACCTCAAATGGTTTCAAATTATTAGAAAGAGCGCCAGGTGTTTCAGTAGAAGACATCATTAAAGCAACAGAAGCGAATTTAATCATTGAAGGAGATATTCCGGAAATGAGTATATAATTAATTAATTAATTTGAAGATTTGAGAATTTGAAAATGAGCTACTCGGTTGGTTTCATTTTCAAATTTTCAAATTTTTTCATTTTCAAATCAAACTATGTTTCCAAAAGTAATTCTTAAATCAGGTAAAGAAAAATCCATCCAACGTCGTCACCCTTGGATTTTCAGTGGTGCGGTGTATGGCGTAAGTCGTGAAATAAACGATGGCGAAATGGTAGATGTAGTCGATTCAAAAAACCAACATTTAGGAACCGGATATTTCAGTGATAAAGGAAGTATCGTAGTGCGTATTTTGACGTTTGGCGACGAAACTTTTTCTGAAAACTTTTGGGCAACCAAACTCCAATCGGCTTGGTATTTACGTTCTCAATTATTAGATTTTCACGTTACCAATGCGTTCCGTGTCATTCACGGAGAAGGCGATGGCATTTCGGGATTGATTATTGATTATTACGATAAAAATTGGGTAATTCAAGCGCATTCAACAGGAGTTTTTCTTCAAATGGAGCAAATTGCTGCAGCGATAAAATCTAATTTTTCGGAGTATTGCGAAACCATTTATTGCAAAAGCGCTGGGACGTTACCTAACACAGGCACTGATTATTTCTTATTCGGAAACAAAGTAGAAGCGGTTGCAAAAGAGAACAATATTTTGTTTTCTGTAAATTGGGTAGAAGGCCAAAAAACAGGTTTCTTTTTAGACCAACGTGACAACCGAAGATTATTAGGCGAATTCTCAAAAGGTAAAAAAGTACTAAACACGTTTTGTTACACGGGCGGATTTTCTATTTATGCGATGAACGCTGGAGCGGAATTAGTTACTTCGGTAGATATTTCTCAAAAAGCGGTGGATTTAGCAGCAAGTAATATGGAATTGAACTTTCCAAAAGCCAACCATACAGCCGTAGCTGACGACGTGTTCAATTTTATGAAAGAACACACGCAACACTATGATGTTATTGTTTTAGACCCTCCCGCTTTCGCAAAAAGCATCAAAAGTAAACATACGGCAACGCAAGCGTATAAACGTTTAAATATTGCCGGTTTAAAAGCGTTAGCACCCAACGGAATATTATTCACGTTTTCGTGCTCACAAGTAATTGACGACGTATTATTTTACAACACGGTTGCCGCAGCAGCTATAGAAACAGGAAGAAACATTAGAGTTTTACACAAATTAGAACAAGGACCAGATCACCCAACTAATATTTACCACCCAGAAGGGCATTATTTGAAGGGATTGGTGTTGTTTGTGGAGTAAAATTAGTGTTCAGTGTTCAGTTTTTAGTGTTCAGTATTTCACGCATAGTTTGTCTTTCCGAAGGAATCTCACTTAGCTATTTTAATTAATTAAAATGTATTAGTAATGAAAAAAGTAATTTTTATTTTATCGATTCTATTAAATATAGTTTTTGGTTTTTATTATTTGAGTGATGCAATTAATGAACCAACAAGAGAATTAGGAAGACTGAAAAAAGATATTGAGATTGGCTATTTTTCGGGCGATTCGGTATTGTTTAAACTACCAAAAGGATTAATTGTTGCAGATGAGTCACAAAGAGGAATTTCGGCGATTGGTCAATTTGAAAATAATAGATTTTCAATTGTAATTACTTCCAATGAAGATTTAGTAGATTATGAAATAAATGAAGACTCATTAGATGTTTTTAGCAACTTTTATTCAACTAATATAAGTAAATAAAATACCTACAAGGTTTCGAAAAACAATAAACCCTCTCATAGTTTCAAACCCTGAGAGGGTTCGCTATTATTTAGAGAATTCCACGGTTTTTAATTTGTTCCAATTTCCTCTAGTAAAATCTGGAATTTTAACAGGTGCAGAATTGTTATCAAGTGAAATAGCAGTTAGCGGTCCAAGACAACTCCATTCGGCTAAATCATAGACATCCATATCTAAGGGCAACCCGTTTTGTAAACAATAAATCAATCGGTAGTCCATTATAAAATCCATTCCTCCGTGCCCTCCTACTTCTTTTGCTTTTTCTTCAATGTCCACAACTATAGGATTTTTATATTTTATCATCAAGGCTTTTTTTACCTCGTCTGGCATGTAGCTGTGTGCCGATAATTTTTTATGTCCGGGTACAATATCTGAACCTACTTGCGCTTCATCTAACGCATACCCTTCAAAAGGATATTTATTAGCAAAACCCTTTGTTCCACTTAATTGATACATTCTGGTATAAGGACGTGGAGAAGTTACATCATGTTGAATTTGAATTGTTTTCCCATTTTCTGTACGAATCATGGTCATTGTATGATCACCACTTTTAAAATCGGTAACGGTTTCTCCTGTCTTTTGTTTAATGTAAGCAGGATTTCCTACTGCTTTTGTATCCATTGAGACTAAATAGTTCATTTTGTCCCCTCGATGAATGTTTAGCGCCAAACAAGCAGGACCCATTCCGTGGGTTGCGTATAAATCGCCTCGGTGTTTACGGTTATAATCCATTCGCCAATTGTTCCAATATTCACCCCAATAAGGTTGAAGACCATGAATGTAAGAACCTTCTGCGTGTAAAATTTCTCCAAAAACACCTTTTTGCGCCATATTCAGCGTGGTTAGTTCAAAAAAATCATACACACAATTTTCTAGTTGAATACAGTGTTTTCTTGTTTTTTCGGAAGTATCGATTAATTCCCAAATTTCTTTCATGGTTAATGCTCCGGGCACTTCTATAGCTACGTGTTTCCCATCTTTCATGGCTTGGACGCCAATGGGTGCATGATTTAACCAATCGGTTGCAATATAAACTAAGTCAACATTTGGCAATTTTGTTACTTCTTTCCAGGCGTTTTCTCCATAAAATTCTTTTGCTTTTGGAAAACCTAATTTAACAAGTGCTTCATTTGAAGCTTTTGTTCGCTCTGGAAGCATATCACACAGTGCTACAATTTCTACTCCTTTGATATAGGTCATTCGTTCTACGGCATCGGCACCTCGCATTCCTAAGCCAATAAAAGCAACGCGAACTACAGGTATAGCCGGAGCGGCCATTCGTAAAACATCGGTTTGACCTTTCGCACGAGCCGGCGTTTTTGTTTTTATTAATTGTGCACTTCCTAAAGTACTAATTAGTAAAAAAAACAGAACAAAAATCAGCTTGAATGATTTTTTCATAATATTAAGTTTTGATGGGAATTAAATCAAATATAAAAAATTTATTTGACAAATTATAGTTTAAAATAGTCACTTACTTGCTCTAGTAATTTAAGTTGGGTTTTGGTTCGAACTAAATTTTGCAATTCATATTGGGTAGAATAGTATGGGTCATTGATAAGAAAATCACCTAAAAAGCGACAACTTTGTTCAAACAGCAATAAAGGCAAGCTTAAGTGAATGTTTTCAAGCTCTTCTTTTGTTAAAAAACCTTGAGCAATATCTAAATAGGCTTTCATAAATGCTTCATAAATAGTATGGTCAAAATTGACTTTTGCCAACTCTTTTTCTTCCTCAGTTGCAGTATTAGTTCCAGATCGCAGCGCATCTCCTACATCATGTAAAACGCTACCAGGCATTAACGTATCAAAATCAATTAAACAAATAATGGATCCAAAATCATCAAAAAGCATATTGCTTATTTTGGTATCATTATGCACAACTCTCAGCGGAATTATTCCTTCTTGAATAGCTGTTGCAATTTTTTTAATTTTAGGATAAAAAAGCTGTAATTTTTTGATTTCATCTTTAGCCAATACTAATCGATCAGCATTTGCTTTTGCTACATTCTCTAAAAAATCAGCATAGCGTTTACAAGTATTATGAAAATCAGGAATGGTGTATTCTAATTCCTCCAATGGAAAATCTAATAACGCTTCATGGAATTGTGCTAAATGTTCACCTGCTTTTGTAGCTACCTCAGTAGAATCTATCCGATCTTTTACGGTTGAAGGTATAAAGCAAGATAATTGCCAAATATCAGCACCCTCTTTGACATAAAACAATCCTTCTCTTGAACGGAGATAAGTAATAGTAGGAAATTGTTTTGATTCAAGAAAATGACAAATTTTAATTTTATTATTTAAAAGCGCATTACTGTTTTGAAAGACATTTTGATTCAATTGCTGTACTATAAAATCGCCTTTGTCGGTAGTTATTTTGTAGGTATTATTAATTAATCCACTTTGAATAGTGGTTATTTCTTGAATATCTATAGTATCAAAAAAGGCTTCCATTATTTTTATTAATTGCTCTTTCATAGTACTGTTTTGTATGTTCCATCCAGATGCAATTTTTGCAATAATTTAGCAGCAATCTCTTTATCTTCTTGATATGTAATTCCAATCCACGTTTCATCAGTAGGAATAATTTTGACTTGGTAGATTCCCTTTTTTGTCATGCCAGCAACAACTTTAGGTAGTTGATATTCAATCGATTGATTTGTTTTCCAATGTACTATAAAATCGCTCAAATCGTCTTCTAAGTAGTTGAAAATTTCCGATGTAAATCCCCACATATTCATGGAAACTAAAGTATCTTTTTCTAGCTTTGTTTTTTGCCCATTTTCATTTGGATAAAAAATGCCTTCGTCTGAAAATTCTATTTTTTCTCTTTCAGAAGAATTAATTAACATCCCATTTTCCATCTGAATTTCTGCCCGATTTACAGTTCCGTTTTGAGATAGCGTTTTATAAACTGGAAAAACTATTGCGCAGGGAGTAGTATTTTGAGATAAATGCGAATAAGCTAAAGCAAACGAGTTTTGACCATAGAAATCATCGGCGTTAATTAGTAAAAAATTACCTTTAATTTTTTTTCGAGCACACCAAAGCGCATAAGCAGTGCCCCATGGTTTAGTGTTTTCGTATATAACATTATTGATTTTCAGTATATTTTCCTGAATCACAAAAGAAATAGGTAATTGTTTTTGTGCAATATATCGTTCTGTTAAAATAGGAATCATTGATTCTTGAACTATTAAAATCACCTCTTTAAATCCTGCTTTTAAGGCGTCATGAATGGAATAATCCATAATGATTTCTCCATTAGGACCTATTTCTTCTAATTGTTTTAATCCTCCGTAACGCGAACCTAATCCAGCCGCTAAAATTAATAGAGTTGGCTTCAATACCTAATTTGATTTAAAAAACTATAGTTAATTTGACTTAGTTTTTCCCGTTTTATAAATTCATAAAAAAATCATTTCCTTTGTCATCAGTAATAATAAATGCTGGGAAATCTTTTACTGTTATTTTACGAACGGCTTCCATGCCTAATTCTTCAAAATCTACGACTTCTACTGATAAAATGTTTTCTTTGGCTAAAATAGCAGCAGGACCTCCAATTGAACCCAAATAGAATCCGCCGTGTTTTTTACAGGCATTCATTACGTCTTTGCTTCGGTTTCCTTTGGCTAACATAATCATACTTCCGCCAGCCGCTTGGAATTCATCTACATAAACGTCCATTCTTCCTGCGGTTGTGGGTCCAAAACTTCCTGATGGCATGCCGTCTGGCGTTTTTGCTGGACCTGCGTAATATACAGGATGATTTTTAAAATACGCTGGCATTGGTTTTCCAGCGCCTAACAATTCTTTGATTTTTGCATGAGCGATATCACGAGCTACAATCAACGTTCCGTTTAATTTCAAACGGGTTTTGATTGGGTATTTTGATAACTCTGCTAAAATTTCCGACATCGGCTTGTTCAAATCAATTTCTACGGCTGGCTCTAAATGAGGTGCTGTTGCAGGTAAAAACTGACCTGGATTAGTTTCTAGTTGCTCTAAGAAAATACCCTCTTTCGTGATTTTTCCTTTGATATTTCTATCTGCCGAACAAGAAACTCCCATTCCCACTGGACAAGAAGCTGCATGTCGAGGTAAACGAATGACACGAACATCATGCGTTAAATATTTTCCACCAAATTGTGCTCCAATTTGACTTTCTTGACAAATGATTTGTACTCTTTTTTCCCATTCTAAATCGCGAAACGCTTGACCCGACATGTTTCCAGAAGTTGGTAAATTGTCATAATATCCTGCTGATGCTTTTTTCACGGCTGCTAAATTTGCTTCTGCAGATGTACCGCCAATTACTAAAGCCAAATGATACGGAGGACAAGCTGCTGTTCCTAAATCCATAATGCGTTCGCGAACAAATTCGTCTAACGATTTTTCATTTAACAACGATTTTGTTTTTTGATACAAGAACGTTTTGTTGGCCGAACCACCACCTTTTGTTAAAAATAAAAACTCATAAGAATTTCCTTTTTTCGCATAAATATCAATTTGTGCGGGTAAATTGGAACCCGAATTTTTTTCTTCAAACATCGAAATCGGAACAATTTGCGAGTAACGAAGATTTTTATTTTGGTACGTATTGTAAATTCCTTTGGATAACCATTCGCCATCTTCCACACCTGTGTACACGTTTTCACCTTTTTTGGCTACTACAATCGCCGTTCCTGTATCTTGGCAAGAAGGCAATTGACCTTCTACAGCCACAGCAGCGTTTTGTAATAAATTATAGGCTACAAATCGGTCGTTGTCAGTCGCTTCTGGGTCTTCAATTATGTTTCTTAGTTTTTGTAAATGTGCCGAACGTAACATAAACGAAACGTCGTCCATCGCTTCTTGAGCTAATAATTCTAATCCTTTTGGGTCAACCACTAAGATTTCTCTATCGCCAAGTTGTTCAATTTTTACAAAATCTGAAGTTAATTTTTTGTAGGTTGTATCGTCTTTTAAAATGGGATACGGGTCTTGATATAAAAAGTCCATTTGTGTGTAAGTTTTGAAAGGTAAAGTTACGGATTTTTGCCGGGATTGAAAAAATGAAATGTGGTTAATTAGTATATCTTAAAAAAACCAACTCGCCACAAAAATCGCTGTAATCACACAAATTAAATCCACTAAAAGCATCATTCCTAAAGTATAACGTGTGTTTTTCACATTGATACTTCCAAAATAAACGGCAATTACGTAAAACGTTGTTTCGGCACTACATTGGAAAATACAACTCAATCTTCCCGTTAAAGAATCAGGACCAAATTGCTTCATTGCATCAATCATAAACCCTCGGGAACCACCAGAACTAAAAGGTCGCAACATGGCAACAGGCAATGAATCGGTGATTTCTTTAGCGACTCCCAAATGTGCAAAAACAAACGAAATTCCGTTTGCAATATTTTCAAATAGACCACTATTTCTGAATAACGAAATAGCGACTAACATTCCCATTACATAAGGAAAAATAGTGACTCCCGTTTTTAATCCGTTGTTAGCTCCAGATACAAATGTGTCGAAAATAGTAGTTTTTTGTGCTACGAATTTTTTCTCTTGAACGAAGGAAAATATCAAAGTTCCCCCGATGATTAGTATCAATAATAATCCCGAAAGGTTAGAAGTAAAATAATTTTTTCCGATTAAATCTAAACTGTTTACGTAAAATAATAATCCAACAATTGCTCCGATTACCCCCATTAAAACCGCTAGTAAAGAGGCGCTTTTGAAATTAACTCGTTGTTTAATTCCAACTAAAATAAAAGCGGCAATTGTTCCTACAAATGAAGTTATAATACACGGCAACATTACATCGGCAGGATTAGCAGCGTTTTCGGCAGCGCGATAACCAATGATTGAAGTGGGAATTAATGTTAAACCTGCTGCATGCAAACACATAAACATGATTTGGGCATCACTGGCTCGGTCTTTATCTTCGTTGAGTTCCTGTAAACTTTGCATGGCCTTTAATCCAAAAGGAGTAGCCGCAGAATCCAAACCTAAAAAGTTCGCTGCAAAATTCAATGTCATGTAAGATATAGACTCGTGATTTTTTGGGATAGAAGGAAAAACTTTAGCAAATAATGGGCTTAGTTTTTTAGCTAATCGTTCAGAAGCGCCAGAAATAATTAGTAATTCCATAATTCCACAGAAAAATGACAAATAAGCCATTAACGGCAGAATCAAATCAAACAAACTGCTTTTGGTCATAGGCAGTAAACCATCTGCTTTTTGTTTTCCGCTGTATATTTTTACCGTTTGATTGTTGTACACATAAGTGGTGTCGGCATCAGCTTCATTTTTATTAATAATGAAAGTTTTGTCTTCGGCTTTTTGGACACTATCTTGTACAAATTTAGGCACTTCTTTTAAATATTTTTCTCCTATTAAAAGGGGTTCGCCTTGTTTGCCATTCAATACATAATCAATAGAATAGTATTGCGAAGAAAACAGTCCGAAAACAATAAAAAAGATTGACGAAATAAATATGACTAACCAAAATCTGCTTAAAACCATGTGCTATTTTTTTGTAAATGTAGTAAATCAAGACTAAAATTCAATTTTGAAAATTATTTTATACATGTATAATTTCGTCTTCAATTAATAATTCTTCTCTTCTTAGGCGAAGAAAAATTTGTGCTACTGCAATGACATCTTTTTCGCAATACGTGATGATTCGGTCAATATTATTTTCTACATAATAAACATGTGCCACTTCGCTGCCGTCAATATCATCTTTTGGTGAAGGAACACCTAAAACTTTGGTTAATAATTTTAATGATGTGAAATGTTTATAATCGCCAAATTTCCATAATTCTAAAGTATCTAAATGCGGCACTTCCCAAGGTTTTTTACCAAATAAATTAAGTTTGTTTGGCAAAGCAATTCCGTTAATAATCATTCTTCGGGCAATAAATGGAATGTCAAATTCTTTAGCATTATGACCACACAAAAGATGTTGGGCTCCGTTGAAGTGTGTGTTTAATAGATTTGAAAAATCGTGTAAAATTTTCTTTTCGTCGCCCCAAAAACTGGTTACTCTAAAGTTTCGAATGTCTGCTTTATTAACAAAATATCCGACAGAAATAGTAATGATTTTTCCAAATTCGGCCCAAATTCCGGCTCTTTCATAAAAATCTTCGCCCGAAACGTCGTCTTTTCGCTGGTATTGTGTTTTGTGTTCCCATAAATACTGGGTTTCTTGGTCTAAAACAGCATAATTTTCATGCTCAGGAACGGTTTCGATATCTAAAAATAAGATGTTGTTTAGATTTATTTTTTCAATCATATTTTAATTTTTTTAGGGGTTACAGAATTTTATTTACGATTATTAAGCATTTGGTATGTTTCTTCAACATACGTGTATAAATCATTACTGTGCGGATCTTCTTTTGTTTGTAGACCTTTTAAATGACCAAGTCTAACAATGATTAATTGATCTTCAGGAATTACAATGACAAATTGGCCTAAGTGACCTCGCATATAATATAATTTTTTACCTAAAACGGTATGCATCCACCATCCATAACCATACTGAGGTGACTCTTTAAAACGCGGTGTGATACATTTTTTAACAAAAGTGCTGTCTAATAATTGTTTGCCATTCCAATTTCCATTATTTAAATATAATTTTCCAAATCGGGCAAAATCTCTAGCGTTGCTGGCGATACAACAATAGGCTTTTTCAATGCCGTCAGGAGCTTCATCTAATTGCCAAAGCGCATCATTTTCGGCTCCCATGGGTTGCCAAAAGTGTTTTGAAACATAATCTGATAAATGTTCTCCCGTTGCTTTTTCAAGACACATAGCTAATAATTGGGTAGCACCACTTAAATATTTGAACGATTTTCCAGGTTTTTCATTGATGTTTAAACCAAGAATTATATTGTCTAAATCATCATCAAAATAGGCGCGTGTTACGATTGAAAACGGACTGTAATATTTTTCATCCCAATTTAAACCAGAAGCCATTGAGGATAAATCGCCTACAGTGACTTCTTTTGCAAATTTTCCTTTTAATTCCGGAAAGAAATCGGTTACTTTTTGTTCTAAACTTTTAATTTTTCCTTCCATAATCGCTTTTCCTAGCGCCATCGTAACAATACTTTTTGCCATGGAAAAGGAATTAGATTTTGAGTTTTTATCAAATCCATCAAAATAACTTTCATGCCAAATGCTATCATTTTTAATAATTAGAAACGCAATGGTTTTGAGTTCTTTATGTGTTTTCTCTAGATTTTGAGTTGCTGTAACTGAATTATAATCGGAAGCAATTGACCAAGGTTGCGCTATTCCTTTTTTAATTTCTCGATTGGGAAATTCTTTATAATCTTCCAAGAATGCAGTAGTGTATCCTTTGAAATAAATTGTTTTTACTGCACGAAGTAAATAATCAACATCAAAAATATACAGAGCAATAATTAGCGTTGCAATAAAAATCGCAAACCATTTTAGGAATTTCAGCAAGAATTTCATGTAGTAATTGGATCAATTTGTGTTATAAAAATAGAAAAAAGTTAGATTGGTTTTAAAAAAATTAAAACAAAGTTTTTTGGGCACTAGGATTTTCATGTTCCAGCAACCACTTTTTTCTCCATAATCCGCCAGCATACCCTGTTAACGATCCATCTGAACCAATAACTCGGTGGCAAGGAACAACAATCCATAATGGGTTTTTACCATTTGCTGCAGCTACGGCTCTAATTGCTTTTACATCTCCCAATTTTTTTGACAATTCTAAATAAGAACATGTTTTTCCAAAAGGGATATTGAGTAATTCTTGCCATACTTTTTTTTGAAATTCAGTTCCTGATGGATGTAACAAAAAGGTAAAATGTGTTCTTTTACCCTCAAAATATTCTTGGAGTTGTATAACCGCCTCTTTTAATTTACTCGGAATTTTTGATGTAATTTCAACATTTTCATCCCTAATATAAATTTTTGAAATTCCATTTTCATCGCCTTGAATTTCTGTAATTCCTAGAGGGGTATTTATAATTGCCTTTTCCATTTAGTAAATATAAAAAAAACCACCTGAATATTCAGATGGTTTTCTTAAGATGTAAAAAAGTTGAATTATAATTAAGATTTAATGTCTGTTTTTTTATCAGCATCTGTAGCTGTTTCAATTACTTTTCCTTTGAAAGATAATGTTTTAATAGATTCAACACCACCTTCATTAGTCATTACAGTAACTGATTTTTGAAATGGAGCAACAGAAGCAGCATTAAAAGTAGCTTCTACAGTTCCTTTTTCTCCTGGTTTAATAGGAGTTTTTGTGTAATTTGCTGCAGTACAACCACAAGCAGGTTTTACACTTGTAATAAGAATTGTTTCTTTTGTGTTATTTGTGAAAGTAAATTCATAAGTTGCAGGAATTCCTTTTGGAATATCACCAAAATCATGCATTTCCTGATCCCATTTAATAACAGATTGTTTTGGTGCTGGTGGTGGAGCAGGAACAGCAACTGGAGCAGGAACAGCAACTGGTGCCGGAGCTTTTACAGTTTTTGTGTCTTTAGTCTGAGCAAAAGAGGCGCTTGCAATAAATAATGCAATGATTGATAATTTAATTGATTTCATACCTTATAATAATTTTAGTTATTTTAATTTTGTGTTACAAAGCTACACAATCGAAAAAAAGGAGATGTTAATCACATTCAAATGATTGTTAACGAGTTGTTAATGGTGTTTTTATGCCACACAATTTTTGTAATATCGGTGTCAATATGAAATTTAATAAATTTAATACGGTAATATTTATAGGCTTTTTGGCCATTGTAGGGGTAATTATTATGCAATTGTTCTTACTTAACCAAGCCTATGTATTTGAAAAGCGAGATACCGAGGATAAAATCCATTTTGCTTTACAAGATGTGGTTGAAAAAATATATCAGGATAATAATTCTGAAATGCCTGTTGGAAATCTAATTAAAAAAGTAAGCGCCAATTATTTTATTGTTAATGTTAATGACGTTTTTGAAAACAGAATTCTGGAACATTATCTAAAAACAGAATTCGAAAAAGTTAAATTAGAATTGGATTTTGAATATGCCATTTATGACTGTAGTTCAGAATCTATGGTTTATGGAAATTACATTTCAATAGACGGAAAACCTTCTAAAATGTGTGCCGACTGTTTTTCTAAAAACACCGATTTAACCTATTATTTTGCCATTCGTTTTCCAAACTTAAAACAAAGTTATTTTACAAGTCTTAGTCAATATTGGGTGTTTACAGGAGTTTTATTTTTAGTCCTTATTATATATGTTTATTCGGTATTCTTAATGCTTCAGCAAAAACGATATACTGAGTTACAGAGGGATTTTATCAACAATATGACCCATGAATTTAAAACGCCTTTAGCTTCTATATTAATTGCATCTAATTATGCGAATTCGCAAAATGAAATCAAAGACAACCCTAAATTATCTAAGTATATTCAAATTATTATCAATCAAAGCAATAAACTAAATCAGCACATTGAAAAAATTCTGTATGTCGCTAAAACTGATAGTAACCAAATTGTGTTGGAAAAATCAAAAGTTGATGTCAACGCTATTTTAGAATTGGTTAAAGAAAATATAGTATTAAAGCATCATAAAGAAATTAAGGTTGAGGTTTTAATAGCAAAACAATTTTATATAAGTGCAGATGAGTTTCATTTTTATAATTTAATTTATAATGTGATTGATAATGCGGTTAAATATTCTGAAAATGAAGCAAAAATTCAGATTAATGCTATCGAATCAGTAAAAGGATTAACGTTAGAATTTACAGATCACGGCATAGGTATTCCCGAAAAAGATTTGCCTTTTGTGTTTGATAAATTTTATCGAGTTGCGCGTCAAGACAATAAAGATATCGAAGGATTTGGCATTGGCTTATCTTATGTAAAACGAGTTTGCGAATGGCATAAGTGGCAAGTGGCTGTGAAAAATAATGAAGCAGGAGGAATAACAGTTTCTATACAAATAAACAAGAACGATTATGAGTAAAAAGCGCATTTTATATGTAGAAGACGACGAAACGTTAGCCTTTTTAACTGCAGATAATTTAGAACAACATTTTGAAGTGCATCATTGTAATAATGGCAAGGAAGCTTTTCAATTATTTTGTGCTGAATCGTTTGATTTATGTGTTTTAGACATTATGTTGCCCGATATGGATGGCTTTGAAATAGCTACCGAAATTAGAAAGCGTAATCAAGAAATTCCGATTATTTTTCTGTCCGCAAAAACCATGAAAGAAGACCGAATTAAAGGTTTAAAATTAGGAGCAGATGATTATTTAATAAAGCCTTATTCAATTGAAGAGTTAATTTTAAAAATTGAAATTTTCTTAAATAGAAGTCAAAAATCGACCGATAATTTGAGTCAAAAACAATATACTTTTGGTAGTTTTCATTTTGAACCTGAGAATTATTTATTAAAGAAAGAAAACCAAAATATTACACTTACCGAAAGAGAAGCTTCGTTACTTAAGTTGTTTTTAGATAATCCAAATACAGTTTTAAAGCGCGAAAAAATATTAATGGCTTTATGGGGTAGTGATGATTATTTTTTAGGCAGAAGTTTAGATGTTTTTATTTCGAGACTTCGTAAAATCATAAAAGAAGAAACCCACGTTCGAATTGAAAACATTCCGCGCGTGGGCTTTAAATTGGTCGTTGAAGACTAATTTATTTAAAACTCATCATATAAATTTCTAATGCTTTTCGTTCATCTGCAGACATCGCTTTTGTAATTACAAAATTAGCTTTCATAATGTCATATTGTGATGGGTCAACAAGCGGTTCTCCTTTATCATTTATAAAATCGGCAATACTGGCGCCTTTTTCTGTATATATTTTAGAAATGTCTTTAATACTTGGCCCAACTATTTTTTGATCGGCTTTATGACACGTAGCACACATGCCTTTCCCTTCAAATAATTCTTTTCCTAATTCTTTAGGTGTTTGATTAACTGAAGTTTCTGCTTGATTAATAGGGTTTCCCATAGCGTCGGTCTCTTTTTTCTCGCCACAGCTAATGATACTTATACCTATTGATAACGTAAGAAGTAATTTGAAATATACTTTCATTATTTATCTATTTTTTGTTTAGTAAAATCGCTGCTTCTTTCGCAAAATACGTCGAAATTAAACTAGCGCCAGCACGTTTGATGCACATCAATTGTTCCATCATAATTTTGTCGTGGTCAAGCCAACCTCTTTCGGCTGCTGCTTTGATCATCGCATATTCGCCAGAGACATGAAAAACGGTCACAGGAACATTCACGACATTTTTTACTTCGCGAACAATGTCCAAATAGGCAATTCCGGGTTTCACCATCACCATATCAGCACCTTCTTCTACGTCCCAAAGCGCTTCTTTAACAGCTTCGATACGATTCGCATAATCCATTTGATAGGTTTTTTTGTCCTTTGGCACTTCGACATCGGCTTCTCTTGGCGCACTGTCCAATGCATCTCTAAACGGACCATAAAACGCCGAAGCGTATTTAGCCGAATAACTCATAATGCCCACGTTTTGGAAACCTGCCGCGTCTAAACCTTGACGTAAACGCAATACACGTCCGTCCATCATATCGCTTGGTGCTACAAAATCGGCACCTGCTTGAGCGTGTGAAACCGCCATTTTTACTAAAGCTTCGTTTGTTGCATCATTTGCAACATCGCCGTTTTCAATAATTCCGTCATGACCATAAATCGAATAAGGATCCAAAGCCACATCAGGCATCACAATCATTTCAGGACAAGCCGCTTTGATGGCTCGAATAGCTTGTTGCATCAAACCGTTTGGGTTCCAAGCTTCTTTGCCTGAATTGTCTTTTAAATCTTCGCTAACTTTTACGTAGATATTCACGGCACGAATCCCTAAATCGAATAACTCTTGAACTTCTTTCACCGTTAAATCTATCGAACGACGAAAAATTCCTGGCATCGATGGAATTTCGACTTGCACATTTTCTCCTTCTGCAATAAACATCGGAAACATAAAATCGCTTGGACTTAATGTGGTTTCACGAACTAATGAACGAATGCTTTCGTTTACTCTTAATCTTCTACCTCTTTGTAATGGGAACATAATCGGCCCCCTAACCCCCAAAGGGGGAATTCCTATTAGGGGTCAATAGGTTTTAAGTTAATACATAATTTTATTTATAGACAAAACATCAGTTTATTTGGCGTTCCCCCTTCGGGGGTTAGGGGGCTACCCAGTCAACTGGTTTTTCTAATACTTTCAACAATTTTTCTTCTTCACTTCCTGCCACAGGATGATGGTCATAATGCCATTGAACGTGTGGTGGTAAACTCATTAAAATACTTTCAATTCGGCCATTGGTTTTTAAACCAAATAATGTGCCTTTGTCGTGAACCAAATTAAACTCAACATAACGACCACGGCGAATTTCTTGCCAAGTTCTTTGTTCTGGTGTAAAAGTCAAGTCTTTTCTTTTTTCCACGATTGGCAAATAGGCGTCAAGGAAGGAGTTCCCTACTTCAGTAACAAAATTGTGCCAATCTTCCATTGATTGTTCTTCGGTTGCTTTCAAATAATCGAAGAATAAACCTCCAATTCCTCGCGCTTCATTTCGATGTGCATTCCAAAAATAGGCATCGCATTGTTTTTTGTATTTCGGATAAAAATCAGGATTATGTTTGTCGCAAGCTGTTTTACAGGTTTGGTGAAAATGAGTAGCATCTTCTTCAAACAAATAATAAGGCGTTAAATCTTGTCCGCCACCAAACCACGAATTGATTACTTTTCGATTACCTGTACTGAGCTCTGTCGAAGTATCGTACATTTCGAAATAGCGCCAATTCGCATGAACAGTTGGCACCATTGGGTTTTTCGGATGAATGACTAAACTCAATCCACAAGCAAAAAAATCGGCTTCGCCTACATTGAATAATTTTTGCATCGAATCAGGTAATTTCCCGTGAACCGCTGAAATATTCACTCCACCTTTTTCAAAAACTTGTCCGTTTTCAATCACGCGCGTTCTTCCACCACCGCCTTCGGGTCTATCCCATAAGTCCTCTCGGAATTTAGCTTTTCCGTCTATTTCTTCTAATCCTTTACAGATTTGGCCTTGAAGTGTTTGTATGTAGGTGTAGAATTTATTTTTCATTGTACAATTCATATAATTCCATATCTAATGGTGCGCCATCAGTTGGAGTAAATTCATTTTGTAATGTGCATTGCCAAATAAAACCATTATTTTCTGCGACTTTAATACTCCCTATATTGGTTTTATGGGCAATAATTTGAAGTGTTTTCAAACCTAATTTCTCAAAAGCAAAATTTGTAATCTCTTTTACGGCAAAAGAAGTTAAACCTTTTCCTTCAAATTCAGAACCAATACAATAAGCAAATTCTCCTTGTTTGGCATCCCAATCGATTTTTTTGATAATTATTAACCCTACTATTTGTTGATTGTTTTTATCTCGAATAGCAAAAGTAAAATTTGTTTTTTCTTCAATTTCTTTATTCTTAATTGAAATATATACTTCCGTTTTTTCTAAAGAACTATTCATTTCCAAGGTTACTGGGAAAAAGAGTTTTAATCGCTCCTTATTATCAACCATAAACTGAAACAACTGATTGGAATCGGTTGGGTGAAATTTATCTAATATATAATTTTCAATATTCATTATTTACCATACTCTTTTACGGCTTCCACAAAAGCCTTGGCGTGATCCACAGGAATGTTTGGTAAAATTCCGTGACCTAAGTTTACGATGTAATTGTCTTTTCCAAATTCGTCAATCATTTCGTGAACCATTTTTTTGATGGTTGGTATTGGTGATAATAATCGACTTGGGTCGAAATTTCCTTGTAAGGTGATATTGCCTCCTGATAAATAACGGGCATTTCTTGGTGAACACGTCCAATCTACTCCTAAAGCCGAAGCTTTTGATTTTGCCATATCTCCTAATACAAACCAACAACCTTTTCCGAAAATAATAACTGGAGTTATTTCTGCTAAAGCTTCAGTAATTTGATTGATATATTGAAATGAAAATTCTTGATAATCTACTGGAGACAACATACCGCCCCAAGAATCAAAAATCTGAATCGCATTACAACCTGCTTTTACTTTTTCTTTTAAATATAAAATCGTTGTATCGGTAATTTTTTGTAATAAAACGTGTGCTGCAACTGGATTTGAAAAACAAAATCCTTTGGCAGTATCAAAACTTTTAGAGCCTTTTCCTTCCACAGCGTAACAAAAAATTGTCCAAGGTGAACCTGCAAAACCAATTAATGGCACCTCATCGTTCAACATTTGTTTGGTTAATTTAATCGCATCAAAAACATAACCCAAGGTTTCATTTACATCTGGAACAAACACTTTTTCTACATCTTGTGAAGTACGAATTGGATTTGGAATTATCGGTCCTAAATTGTCTTTTAATTCCACGTGAATTCCCATCGCTCTTGGCACAACCAAAATATCTGAAAACAAAATCGCTGCATCTGGTTTCACAATACGAATCGGTTGCACGGTGATTTCAGCAGCTAATTCAGGTGTTTCGCAACGGGTGAAAAAATCATATTTGTCACGCAAAGCTCTAAATTCAGGTAAATATCTTCCCGCTTGACGCATCATCCAAACCGGAGGGCGTTCTACTTTTTCGTTATTTAAGGCTCTTAAAAAAAGGTCGTTTTTAATCATTTTTTGTTGATTTAAAATAATGTATGCATTGAATAATTACGTTTTCAACCGAAGGCTGATTTGCAATTACAATATTCTTTGTAAATGGTTCAACGGCTGTTGCAGTGGTAGATCCAATACAAAAGCACATTTCGTTTGTAATTTTATGTTCTTTGATGTAGCTAGAAACCCCAGACGGACTAAAAAACAGAATTCCATCCATTTTTGGAGCTATTTTTACCGGAGTTTCTATCGTATCATAAACTTCAATAATTTGATGTGTGATACTTTTTTCGTTTAAAAAATCGGGAATCGTATTTAATCTCGATGTGCCACAGAAAAAAGTAAAACTATTATTTAAGTATTCGTTTTCAATACTTCTAATTAATTCGGCAGCTTCAGATTGAAAACAGACTACAGAAAAACCATTTTCAAGCAGTATGTTTTTCGTTTTTTCGCCCACACAAATTACGGGTTTATGAATTAACTCCTCTTTATAGGCAAGAACGTTTAGAACCGCATTTTGACTCGTAAAAATTAAAATATCATTCGTGTTTTTGATTTCAAAAGCAATGGGTTGAATATGAATAAAATCTTCATCAATTACATTAAAACCAGCATTTAGCAAGTATTGTTTTTGATTATGAGCCAATTTTTTAGTTGCTAGTATGCCGATGTTTTCTTTCACGCTTACTTTTTTAATTGTGATTTAATGTTCACCATTAATTGAGTGCCTCCCGCATTTAAAATTTCTTGTGCCAAATGGAAACCTAATTTTTTCCACTCTGAAATAGGCGCTTTTTTGTCAACCATTAATCGTTCTGTTCCATCAATAGAGAGTAAAACTCCTTTAAATTCAATAGTGTCATTATTCTCATCATATCTTGCATAAGCTCCAATTGGTGCTGTACAACCACCTTCTAATGTTTTTAAAAATTGCCTTTCTATGTAGGTACAAATTTCAGTTTCAATATGATTTAATTGCGAAACAGCGTCTATTGTATAATTATCATTTGCCATTGCTACCACCACCATAGCTCCTTGCGCTGGCGCCGGAATCATCCAGTCTAAAGCGATATAATTTTCTGGTTTCAAATTGATACGCTCCAAACCTGCGGTCGCAAAAACAGCTCCGTTCCAATCGTTTTCCGCTAATTTTTGCAAGCGGGTATTTACATTTCCACGCAAATCCATTACTTTGTGATTGGGGTATTTATGCCACCATTGTGCTTGACGACGTAAACTTCCGGTCGCAATAGTTCCTGTGCCAGTAAGAAAATCTAAGTTGCCTTTGTGCACTAGTATGTCAAATGGATTAGCACGTTCTAAAACAGCCGCTTGAATAATTCCTTGAGGTAAAGCCGTTGGTACATCTTTCATGGAATGCACCGCAATATCTACCTGACCATTAATCATTGCAATGTCTAAGGTTTTGGTAAAAATCCCAGTGATGCCTAACTCATATAAAGGTTTGTCTAATAGAATATCACCTTGCGATTTTACCGCTACAATTTCGGTTTTATACCCTAAATCGTTCAGTTTTTTTTGAACGGTGTGCGCTTGCCAAAGTGCCAATTCGCTATCGCGGGTTCCTATTCGAATTATTTTACTCATTATTTTGCAAGCGTTTCTATTTGGAAAATTTTTTCAATCCATTCAATACTTTCATCAACCATTGTTTCATCGTCTTTTAAATGATTTGCAAAATGATTTGTGATTTTTTGAATGATTCGGGCACTAATTAATTCGGCTTGTTCCTCATCAAAATTAGCTATTTTTTTTCGTTGCACATTGAGTTCGCCTTCTTTAATAGCGTTTAATTTCGCTTTTAGCGCATGAATAGTTGGAGCAAATTTTCTTTGTTTTGTCCAAGCTATGAATTCTTCTTTAATTTCTTCGATTATCGCTTCGGCAGCAGGAATGTGTTTTTTTCTGTTTTCTAACGTTTCATCAGTCATTTCAGCTAATTGATCCATATGTACTAACGAAACACGTTCAAGATCTTTGACATTTTCATGCACATTTTTTGGAATCGATAAATCGAGAATTAAAAGCGGTTTTTTCAGATTTAAAATGGCTTTATCTATCGTTGGATTTTGAGCTCCTGTTGCTACCACTACTACATCCGCTTTTTGCAGTTCTAATTGTAAATCGGAATAATCTTTTACGATTACGTTTAGCTTTTTTGCAATTTTTTCAGCTTTGTCTTTGGTTCTATTAATTAAAGTAATTTGTTCGTGTTTGGTATGTTTAACCAAATTTTCACAAGTATTTCTTCCAATTTTACCGGTTCCAAAAAGTAAAATATTTTTAGAACTAATTGCTTCTACGTTTTTAAAAATGTATTGAACCGCAGCAAAAGAAACCGATGTAGCTCCTGAAGATATTTCTGTTTCGGTCTTAATTTTTTTACTGGCTTGAATAACCGCATTAACTAATCGCTCTAAAAAAGCATTGGCTAATTGGTTATTTTTACTTTGAACGAAGGCGTTTTTAAGTTGACTAATGATTTCAAAATCACCAAGTATTTGGCTGTCTAAACCTGTTCCAACTCGAAACATGTGAGAAATAGCTTCATGATTTTTGTAAACGAATGCCACTTTTTGAAAATCTTCTACTGTTCCTTGACTGTTTTCACAAAGTAATTTAATTAATTGGAAAGGATGTTGTGCAAAACCATAGATTTCTGTTCGATTACAAGTTGAGGTAACCACTAAACTTTCTAAACCCTCTTCTTTTGCTTGATGCAATAGGTTTATTTTAGCCTTTTCGTCTAAACTAAACTTACCTCTCATTTCGGCATCTGCTTTTTTATAGCTTAGGCCAATGGCATAGAAAGTGGGATGTTTTGCAAATGAATAGTTTTCCATATGGTTTACTCTTTCCTAAAAGTCCTACAAAACTATAGCTATAGTAACGATAAAAGTAACGCTAAAAGTACTTTTTGTGTCGCTGAAAGATATTTTTAATAAAAATTGAATTTTTAGCGTTATTTCTTTTAAATTTGTAGCAAAATATGGCTGTTCAAGAATTGTTATGTAGAATAATTCTAAATAAATAGCTAATATAATATAACGAGTACTACAAAAAAATATCGCTATGGGTTCGCAAGAAGAAATCAAGATTGAAAATGATTTTATATTGTTACGATTTCAAAATGAAAGCAGTACTACTTTAAAGATAGAACGAGCTGTAAGTCAAGGGCTTATTCAATTTCATTTTGGGATTAAAGGAAAAGGAAAATTCATCTTCAATCAAGGAAGTTATGCCTTAGATTTAAAAGAAGAAAAGGCACTTTTGTTTTATAATCCACAAAAGGAATTGCCGTTACATTTAGAATTAGCACCTAATACCTGGGTAATTTCTGTAATTATTTCGATAAAAAAATTTCACGGATTGTTTTCTTCCGATTCCGAACATATTCCTTTTTTGAGCGATGACAATAAGGATAAAAAATATTATAAAGAATCAGATATTAGTCCGTCAATGGCAATTGTTTTAAGCCAATTGTTTCATTATAATTTAAATCCGTCGATTAAAAACCTATATTACAAAGGAAAAGGATATGAATTATTGAGTTTGTATTTCAATCGATCTGAAGATCCAAATGCTGAGCAATGTCCGTTTTTAATTGATGAAGAAAATGTATTAAAAATTAAAAAAGCAAAAGAAATTATGATTGCCAATATGGCCGAACCACCAGGTTTAGAAGAGCTTTCAGAACAAGTAGGGCTGAGTCTTAAAAAGTTAAAAATGGGGTTTAAACAAATTTATGGCGACACAGTTTTCGGGTTTCTTTTTGATTATAAAATGGATTATGCGCGACAATTATTAGACAGCGGTTCCTATAATGTAAATGAAGTGGGTTTAAAAATTGGTTACAGTACCGGAAGTCATTTTATTGCAGCTTTTAAAAAGAAATTTGGTACAACGCCCAAGAAATATTTGATGAACTTGAACACTAATGTGTAGAAAAGCGCATCAATTTTATATATCACACCATCAATAAAAAATAACACTATTAAAAAGTAAAAAAAGTAGATTGTTTACTTTTATAAAAAATAAATTACACATGAAAGGAGTATTATTAGTAAATTTAGGTTCACCAGAAAGTCCAACAGCTAAAGACGTAAAGCCGTATTTAGATGAATTTTTAATGGATAAATACGTTATAGACGTTCCGTTTTTATTGCGCGCTTTATTAGTTCGAGGTATTATTTTACAAACACGTCCGAAAAAATCGGCTGAAGCTTATGCAAGAATTTGGACCGATGAGGGCTCTCCTCTAATTGTAATTTCTAAAAAAATGCACCAGAAAGTACAACAATTAGTGGATGTTCCGGTTGCTTTGGCCATGCGTTATGGAACCATTACAATTTTAAAAGGATTGCAAGAATTACACGACAAAGGGGTAACCGAAGTGATGTTGTTGCCTTTGTATCCGCAACACGCTATGGCTTCAACCACTACTATTTTGGTTTTGGCAGAAGAACTTCGCGCCAAGCATTTTCCAAATATGAAATTTACTACGGTTCCTGCCTTTTATAACAAACCTGGTTACATTGAAGCGTTATCCAATTCAATCAAAAAACATTTGGAAGGTTTTGACTATGATCATTTATTGTTTTCATATCACGGCATTCCAAAACGACATATTCGTAAAACCGATGTAACTAAATCGCATTGCAAAATGGACAGAACTTGTTGCAATACACCTTCGCCGGCGCATGAATTTTGCTATAGCCATCAATGTTATGAAACCACGAAACAAGTGGTGAAATTATTAGGTATTCCAGAAGGAAAATATAGCCAAACCTTTCAATCGCGTTTAGCAGGTGATAAATGGTTAACGCCTTACACTGATGTTGAAATTAACAAAATGCCTGAGAAAGGCATTAAAAAATTAGCCGTTGTAACGCCTGCTTTTGTTGCCGATTGTTTAGAAACATTGGAAGAAATTGCAATGGAAGCTAACGAGCAGTTTTTACACCACGGAGGTGAAGAATTTATGGCTATTCCGTGTTTGAATGATGAAGATGAATGGTGTGGTGTGGTGGCAAAATGGATAGAGGAATTTAAGAGAGAGTAAAGATAAAAGAATAGAGAAAAAAGATTTTTAAATGGAATTCTACAACAACATAAAATCACTGCACTTAATCTTTGTAATTACTTGGTTTGCTGGGTTGTTTTACATTGTTCGTCTGTTTGTTTATCAAATTGAAGCGAATGATAAACCGTCGCCAGAAAAAGAAATTTTACAAAAGCAATATAAAATAATGACCTATCGTTTGTGGTACATTATTACTTGGCCAAGTGCGGTTTTAGCCACAATTTTTGCTCTTTTATTATTGCATTTGAACCCTGGTTTTATAGAAATGCCATGGATGCAAGTTAAGTTGGGTTTCGTGGTTTTGTTATTCATTTATCATTTTAAATGTCATAAAATATATACCGAATTACAAAACGATACAGTAAAATATACCTCTAATTTTATGCGTTTATGGAATGAAGGTGCTACAATTATTCTTTTTGCAGTCGTTTTTTTAGTAATTTTAAAAAATGCAATTAACTGGATTTATGGTGTAGTTGGAATTGTATTATTTTCAGTAATTATTATGCTTGGTTTTAAATTCTATAAAAGAATAAGAGAGAAGCAATAACTTTATTTCGAATTAAAATTAAACAATGGATAGAATTTTTAATATTAAAAATCTTTCACTTCGCGTAAGAATATTTCTATCCATGATATTCTTAACGCTCATTGCGTCGGTATTGATTGCTACGGTATCCATTTATCAATTTCGAAAAGAGGCCAGAGAATACCACCAAGACCGTTTAGAACGAAAAGAAACCGCTATCGCCGAACATATTAATTATGTGTTGCAAACCACTACTTATCCTTTAACTACAGAGAATGTTCCGTTGATTTTTAAAGAAAAAATCTTTGAGTTGGCCGATATTCATAGTATGGAAATCAATATTTTCGATTTAAATGGGAAATTATTAATTTCTTCCAAAGCCATTTTTAAGATTGATAAAGACAAACCTAAAATTAATGAAGCGACACTAAAAATTTTGCAAGCTTCTTTAGAAAAAAGATATGTGGAATTTTCATCAATTGATGGACAGCCTTTTCGTTCTTCATATACTTATTTAAAAGACACTAAGTTTAAACCACTCGGAATTTTAAATTTACCCTACGAAGAAGACCGAGCATTTTACAACAATGAAGTGCAAAATTTTTTAATACGTTTTGGTCAGGTTTATGCCTTTATGTTTATAATTTCTATTGTTTTGTCCTATTTTTTATCGAGTTATATTACCAAATCGCTTAAAATTATTAGAGATAAAATGCAAGAAACACAATTGGATCAACGCAACGAGAAAATTGTACTTGAAGACGGCAGTAAAGAGATCAATCTTTTAATTAAATCCTATAATAACATGGTGGATAAATTAGAAGAAAGTGCTACTATTTTAGCTCAAAGCGAACGAGAACAAGCTTGGCGCGAAATGGCAAAACAAGTAGCCCACGAAATAAAAAACCCGTTAACTCCAATGCGATTAACAGTGCAAAATTTTCAGCGAAAGTTTGAAGCAAATGATCCTAGTATTTTAAAGAAATTAGACGATTACACTAAAACTATTTTGCAGCAAATTGATACGATGAGTTCGGTGGCAAATGCATTTTCAAACTTTGCAACCATGCCGGCTCAACAAAACGAAACTCTTAATGTGGTGCAAGTAGTTCAAATGACCTTAGAAATTTTTAACGAAGATTATATTTCATTTTCGGCAATTGAAGACGAAATCATTGCTAAATTAGACCGTACCCAATTGATTAGGGTAGTGACCAATTTGGTCAAAAATGCTATTCAGGCTATACCTGAAGAACAAGAAAACAAGCAAGTATTTGTAACTGTTTTTAGAGAGGATCATCAAGTGAAAATTGCCGTAAAGGATAATGGTAAAGGTATATCGGAAGACAATGCGGCTCGAATTTTTGAACCAAAATTCACTACAAAATCTAGCGGAATGGGCCTTGGTTTAGCCATTATCAAAAATATTATTGAAAATTACCAAGGAACGATTACTTTTGAAACTGAAATAAATATAGGAACTGAATTTTTAGTTTCCTTTCCAATAAACAAATAATAAAAAACGTAAAATGGAAAACATTTTAATTGAAAAACAAGACAATATAGCTGTTGTAACTATCAATAGACCTACCAAGTTAAATGCATTAAATAAAGCAACCATTCAAGAATTACACGATGGTTTTAAGGTATTAAACGAAGATAAATCTGTAAAAGCAATTATTATAACTGGCAGTGGCGAAAAGGCTTTTGTGGCTGGTGCCGATATTTCAGAATTTGCTAATTTTTCAATTGCAGAAGGACAACAATTAGCGGCAGAAGGACAAGCGTTGCTGTTTGATTTTGTTCAAAATTTGAGCACTCCGGTTATTGCAGCAGTTAATGGTTTTGCATTAGGTGGCGGATTAGAACTGGCTATGTCATGTCATTTTAGAATTACTTCTACCAATGCAAAAATGGGCTTACCCGAAGTAACTTTAGGCGTTATTCCTGGTTATGGAGGCACACAGCGATTAGCTCAATTAATAGGAAAAGGTCGCGCTATGGAACTAATCATGACCGCCGGAATGATTGATGCAGAAACCGCAAAAAACTATGGATTGGTAAATCATGTAGTGGCACAAGAAGAATTATTGGAATTTGCTAAAGGAATTGCTACCAAAATTTCTAATAATTCGACTGTAGCGATTGCTAAAGCCATACAAGCCATAAATGCTAATTTTGAAGATGGAACTAATGGATATGAAGTTGAAATTGAAAATTTTGGTGCTTGTTTTGGAACCGAAGATTTTAAAGAAGGAACAACGGCATTTTTAGAAAAAAGAAAAGCAATTTTTCCTGGGAAGTAACATATTACGCTTCACCATCCCATTCGGCATAAAATTGAGCCAAAAAATGAACCATGAAATCATGGCGTTTTTTGGCTATTTTTTTACCGGTATCGGTGTTCATTTTATCTTTTAAAAGCAATAATTTTTCGTAAAAGTGATTAATGGTTGGTGAGTCACTTTTTTTATATTCTTCTTTAGATTGGGAAAGTTTTGGAGCAATTTCCGGATTATATAACGTTCTGTTTTTGAATCCGCCGTAGTTAAATGTTCGGGCAATACCAATGGCTCCAAGCGCATCCAATCGATCTGCATCTTGCACAATTTCTAATTCTTTTGAACGAAATTTTTGCTCAAAATTTCCACCTTTAAACGAAATATTTTCAATAATTGCAATGACGTGTAAAATAGTTTCTTCTGTTACATTTTGTGCTTCTAGAAACGTTCTGGCTGTTTTTGGGCCAACCGATTCATCACCATTATGAAATTTTGAATCGGCAATATCATGAAGTAATGCACCAAGTTTTACCACTGTTACATCGCAGTCTTCACCTTCAGCAATTAATAAGGCATTTTTATACACGCGTTCAATATGAAACCAATCATGTCCGCCTTCTGCATTTTTAAGATGCTCTTTTACAAAACGAATGGTATGCTCTATTATTTCCATGTGTACAAATTACAAAAAAAATTCCAACTTATAAAAATTGGAATTTAATAAATTATTTTACTAAAGCGGGCTCAACCCATTTAAAAGTATGACTAGTTTCTGGAATGACTAATCGTTCTGATATTTTGATCATGCGCGAAGGCAATTTCATTAAGAAATCTCTTGCTTTTTCGGCATCGTCGGTTAAACCAGAAATTTTATCTATTTCCCATTTGTCTATCAATTTTTGCATAATATCTACATAATCACTCGCAGTATACACGCCAATTCGTTGTGCAGCATCTGAAAAATGTTCAAACGCGGTACTTATTTTTTGTCCAGATTCTCTTAAATAATGCGCAGGCATAGTAATTTTATGTTTCATCATATGTTGAAAAGCTAACATCATTTCGCTTGGGTCAACTTTAAATATTTGATTTACAAATTCACTATAGGCTAAGTGGTGGCGCATTTCATCACCTGCAATTAAATTACACATTTTATGTAGTTTTCTATCGCCATAATTTTTGGCAATTTGAGCTACTCTATTGTGAGAAATATAAGTGGCAAGTTCTTGAAAACTAGTGTAAACAAAATTTTTATAAGGGTCATTGCTAGTGCCAATGTCAAAGCCATCATTAATTAAGTGATGTGTAGTAATTTCAACTTCTTTCATATTTACACGTCCAGATAAATATAAATATTTATTTAGTACGTCGCCATGACGATTTTCTTCTCCTGTCCATTGGCGAAACCATTTATTCCATCCGTTTGTTTGCCCTTCTTGATTAACTCCTTCAATGTTTAATAACCAAGATTCATAGGTTGGAAGCGCTTCTTCGGTAATGGTATCACCAACTAAAGTAACCCAAAAATCATAAGGTAAATCTTTTGCTATTTCTTGAAGTTCTTTTACATCTTCAAAAAAAGAATCTTTTTGTGAATTAGGAAGTAGATCAGTGGGTTGCCAAATTTTTTCAACGGGAATTAAAAATTCATCGACAAAAGTGTCGATTTTTTTTTCTAGAAATTGCATTACTTCTAGACGTACATTTTGTATAGACATGTTATGTTTGTTTTATCGAATTGGTAATTGTTTTTTCAGTTTTATCGAAGATTTCTTCAAAAGGGAATTCAGAAATTTTCATTGCAGGGTGTATCTGAAAATGTAATGAATTTCCTAGACCTAGAGGGAATGCGCCAAATTTTGTCATTTCCCAAGAATTATTAATAGTAATGGGCAAAAAATAAGCATCGGGTGCAAATTTATACAACATTTTTAATCCGCTGGAAGCAAATGGTTTCGGCGCACCTGTTTTACTTCTTGTGCCTTCAGGAAAAATAACAACCGAATAGTTATTGGCATTTATTAATTCGGCTACTTTTTTTATTTCGGGTAAGGCTTGTTTAGGGTCTTTTCGGTCTATTAAAGCAGAGCCACCTTTTCTTAAATTATATGAAACACTCGGAATTCCTTTCCCAAGTTCTATTTTGCTAATAAATTTAGGATGTACTTTTCGTAAAAACCAAATGATAGTTGTAATATCGTGTAAGCTTTGGTGATTTGCTATGATAATTAGCGGTTTATTTTCAGGAACATGTTCCATACCATTTAAATGATAGGTCGTGCCGAGAATGTGGGTCGTTCTAACAAGAAACCAATTTAAATAAGCAACACTCAATCGATGTGCATTGTAACCAAAAAAGGTATAACAAATCCATTGGATGGGATGAAAAATTACCAACCAAAGTAAAAAAAAGAAGTAATATACTATTGAAATTAGATAGGATACTATTTTTTCCATTTTTAAAACGAATTTCCACAAAAGTAAGGTTTAAAATAAAAAAACCACCAAATTAGTGGTGGTTTTATTGTATGCTAGCATAGTATAATGAGCCTAATAGCTTTAAATACAGAAAAAAATTAATCTATAATTGTACAAACTCCATTAACACAATTTACATTATTTGGAGGACCCACTACCATACAATCTGATATTGCACCTGTTTCAATGTTGTATTGATGATCCATTTCATAATACTCGTTAACCATGTTTTCTAAAGTAGTTTGATCAACAGTATTCGGATAAACTAAAAACTCTCTTGGACCACCACAAGGTTTTGCTCCAAAAGCGATTGAAAGACATTCGGTTGCATTGGCACAAGAAAAACTTTGGATATAATTAAGAATTTCTTGTTTCTTTTCAGCTAATATCTCAGGTGTTGTTCTGTTGTCGTCTTCATCACACTGAAAGCTTGGCAACAAAACAAATAATAAGGCGATACGAATTAAATATTTCATAATGTCTTTATAGGTTTTGTTACTCGTTTATTATTAACAAAACTCGTTGTAAGCGTCTTTTAAATTTTCAGCGATTAACTCTGCTGGACGACCCTCAATATGATGACGCTCTAACATGTGTACTAATTCTCCGTCTTTAAATAAGGCCATACATGGTGATGATGGAGGAAAAGGGAACATGTGTTGACGCGCTGCATCTACTGCGTCTTTATCAACTCCTGCAAAAACAGTTACTAATTGCGATGGTTTTTTACCACCTTCTAAACTCATTTTTGCTCCTGGGCGCGCATTTCTAGCCGCACAACCACAAACCGAATTGACAACCACTAAGGTAGTTCCTTCGTTTTTCAAAGCATTTTCTACTGCTTCTGCACTATATAATTCTTGAAAACCAGCATCTGTTAACTCAGCACGCATTGGTTTAACCATTTCTTCTGGATACATAATTTTATTTTATTAAGTTTTGAACTACAAAGTTACGAAGATTTTTGCTGGTTAAAGAAAATCAATTCTTAAACATTTGTTATGATTTTACCGTTTTTTATAGAAATCGATTGAAAAATGCTCTAATAAATAACTGTTTTGGACACCTCCAAATCACTTGTAAATCTTCTAAAAAAGAAGTTTCTTCGTCCAAAAATTTAAAAATTACAGTCGAATTTCCGTTTTTAAACATTGATGAAAATATTTTTGAACCTAATTCGTTTTTTGAACTTAAAATATCCAATAGTAATAAATCATAAAACCAAAATTTATTCATTTTATGAAATTTTGTAAAGTCGGATTCTGATTTTAAAAATTGAACTAATTCTTTTGCTTTTTTGGTTGCATTTTTAAAGGTATAACCCGTACTTGCCTTTGTCCATCCGCCAGCCGAACCAATATTAATGAGGTTTTTAGTATTGTGTTTCCAAAAAGGGTAGCAAGTCATCGGAATATTTCCTTGTTCTTTTTCGATGATTTCATACTCGGTTATGCCTAAATTTTGAATATAGTGTTGAATTTCAGCTTCATATTCCTCTTTTAAAAGCAAGTCTTTTGAAAACAATGTATATTCTAACAACGCTTCAGTTTCTGATGTTGGTAAAACATACATAAAACGCGTATTGCCTTTTTGTGCTACAGAAAAATCCATGAAAGTAGCGCAATTTGGATTAAAAACAGCTTCTTTACTTTTTATAAACCATCCGATAAAATGTTGTTGAATTAACGGAAATTTGGTTTGGGTTTTTACAACTTCAGGATTATAAATTGAATTAATAATTTTGGCACAAGTAAAACTTTTTTCATTAGTTTTTACAATACAATGACTATCTACATCCTGAAAATCAACTACTTTTTGATTGAGAAAATGAATGTTTTTGTGAGCTGAAATTTTCTTGAAAACCAGTTCGTAAAAATCAATTCCGTTAATTTTTTTGTATTGATAGGGCGTTAATTCTAAAACCCGATTAAAATGTTCATTGGCAAAAACCGCTTGTTCCCATTTTTTTGAGACAATTTCTTCAAATAATTCCACTCTTTTAGAGGGGTGCCCTATGGGCGGGGTGTAATTTTCATCCCAAAAACACCAAGTTCTATCGTTTGCTTTTTTAGTATGCTCATCAATTAATAAAATGGATTCATTTTCGAATTTACCCGATAATAGCATTTCATAGACTGTCATTAAAGCCGATAATCCTGAACCTGTAAATATGTAATGAAAATGTTGCATGTTCCAAATTTACTAAAATACTTGTTTTTATTGGTCATTTAGCCTTAAATTTGAAAAAAAAATAAGCCATGTTTCAAATTGTTTTAGATTTTTTTGAACGTATTGATCCTATTTTAGCGGCATTACTTGCTACTACTTTTACTTGGGCCTTAACTGCTTTTGGCGCTTCTTTTGTTTTCTTTTTTAAGAATATGAATCGGGTGGTTCTAGACGGAATGCTAGGTTTTACGGGCGGTGTAATGGTGGCTGCAAGTTTTTGGAGTTTATTAGCACCTGCTATTGAAATGACTGAAGGAGAAGGTTTTGTAAAAGTAATCCCAGCAGCTATTGGGTTTTTATTAGGCGCTATTTTTATTTTTGGATTGGATAAAGTTTTACCGCATTTACACATCAACTTTAAAGAGACAGAAGGTATTAAATCGCCATGGCAACGCACTACTTTGCTTGTTTTGGCTATAACCTTACACAATATTCCCGAAGGATTAGCAGTTGGTGTACTTTTTGGTGGTGTTGCCGCTGGAATTCCAGAAGCATCAATTGCCGGAGCAGTTACTTTAGCCATTGGAATTGGTATTCAAAACTTTCCTGAAGGAATTGCGGTTTCTATGCCTTTACGAAGAATGGGAATGAGCCGTTGGAAGAGTTTTATGTACGGACAATCTTCGGCTTTAGTAGAACCAATTGCGGGAGTTTTAGGAGCTGTGGCAGTTACCTTTTTTACGCCATTGTTGCCTTATGCCTTAGCATTTGCTGCCGGAGCAATGATATTTGTGGTGGTTGAAGAAGTAATTCCTGAAACGCAGCAAGATAAAAATACTGATATTGCTACTTTAGGATTTATAGGCGGATTTATTGTTATGATGATGCTTGATGTGGCTCTTGGCTAATGGCAAGCACAATCATCGCCACAAGGTTTTGATTTTTTAGTGCTTTTTTTCCAAAAGAATTTCTTTATTAAAAATCCAATTGCAATTGCTAAAGAGATATAAACTAAAATTTCTTGTACCATCTTATTTTAAAATTTGATAAGCAATTAATGCAGTTATGTAAGCAAATCCACTCATAAAAACAAGTTGAATCATTGGCCATTTCCAAGAATTTGTTTCCTTTTTCACAATCGCTAACGTAGAAATACATTGCATCGCAAATGCATAAAACAGTAATAATGAAATTCCTGTTGCAAAATTGAATATTTTTTTTCCTGTCACAGGGTGAATTTCGGCAGCCATTCTGTTTTTAATCGTGGTTTCTTCTTCACTATGACTTCCTACGCTGTAAATGGTTGCTAATGTGCCTACAAAAACCTCGCGCGCAGCAAACGAACTAACAACCGCAATGCCAATTTTCCAATCGTAACCTAATGGACGAATTGCCGGTTCAATGGCTTTTCCCATATAACCAATATATGAATTTTCTAATTTGAAAGCATTTACTTCATCTTCAAATGCTTCCGAGGAAATATTTTTCCCTTGATTTTGTGAGGCAATAATTTTTTCGGCATTGTTAAAGTCATCGCTTAAACCATGCGAACCTAAATACCATAAGATAATTGAAAGGGCTAAAATAATTTTTCCAGCACCCGTTACAAATGCTTTTGTTTTTTCTAATACATTGATTCCAACATTTTTTACCATTGGAATTTTATAACTTGGCATTTCAACCACAAAATAAGATTTACAACTTAATTTTAAGAACTTATTCAATAAATAGGCAGAAAAAATGGCCATTCCAAATCCTAATAAATATAATCCCATCAAGGTTAAGCCTTGTAAACTTAAAAAACCAAATAGTCTTTTTTCGGGTATTATTAAAGAAATTAAAATAGCATAAACAGGAAGTCTTGCAGAGCAAGTTGTAAATGGTGTAACTAAAATAGTAATTAATCGTTCTTTCCAATTTTCGATATTTCTGGCACTCATAATTGCCGGAATAGCGCATGCAGTTCCCGAAATTAAAGGCACAATACTTTTTCCAGACAAGCCAAATTTTCGCATGATTTTATCCATCAAAAACACCACACGACTCATATAACCACTTTCTTCTAACACCGAAATAAACAAGAATAAAAAAGCAATTTGAGGAATAAAAATGACGATGCCACCTATTCCAGGAATAATTCCTTCGCTAATGAGATTTGTAAATTCTCCAGCCGGAAGCTGTTGTTTTGCAAGCGAACTAAAATTAGCAAACGTTTCATCTATAAAATCCATTGGAATACTACTCCAATCAAATAAAAACTGAAATATTAGCATTAATATTCCAAAGAAAATCAGATACCCAAAAACTTTATGGGTTAATACGCGATCAATTTTTGCTCGAATATCAGTTGCTTTTGAAACGTCTATTTTTTGACCCAATTTTAATGTGTCATTAATAAATTGGTATCGCTTTATGGTTTCTTTTTGCTGTAAACGTTTTAAATCGGCGTGCGATTTGGTGAACGAACTTTTGATTTCCTTTCGATCTAAATTTAAGAAATTAACATCTTGCGTAATTACCAGCCAAAGTTTATACAACAACTGATTTGGAAAAGCTCTTCTTAAATTATTGAAATAATCAGGATCAATAGATGAAGCATTTAAACACGGTTCGGTTGAAAGATTTTTGTAATTTAAAATTAAGTCTTTCAAATCGTCTATTCCAATTTTTTTTCTTGAACTTATTAAGGCTATTTTGGTTTTTAATTCTTTTTCTAAGAGTGAAATATCTAATTCAATCCCTTTTAGTTTCATCCGATCGGCCATGTTGATGACTAAAATGGCAGGAATTTCTAGATCTTTTATTTGAGTAAAAAGCAATAAATTTCGCTTTAAATTTTCAACTTCAGTCACTACTACGGCAACATCTGGAAAATCTTCATCATTTTTATTTAGGAGCAATTCAATAACAACGTTTTCATCAATTGAGCTGGCATTTAAACTATAGGTTCCTGGTAAATCAATGATTTTTGCTTTAACCGAATCGGATAATTTGCAAACACCTTGTTTTTTTTCAACGGTAATTCCTGGATAATTGCCAACTTGCTGATTTAGTCCAGTAAGTTCATTAAAAACTGAAGTTTTTCCAACATTTGGATTTCCAATTAAAGCGACTTTTATTTGGGTTGCATTCATTTTGATTTACTTTTGAATGCTGATTTCTTTAGCCGTTTCTAATCGAATTGCTACATGAGAATCATTTACATTAAAATATAAAGGATCGCCAAAAGGAGCTACCTGAAGCAACGTAATTTGATTGCCAGGCAAGCATCCCATTTCTAATAATTTTAGCGGGATTTCGTCTAAGTTAACAGCAGTTATGGTTGCTGATTCACCTATTTTAAGAGTGGACGAATTTAGATCCATTTTCTTATTTAGATTCAATTAAAATACAAAAGTAAAAATTAATAACTAAGAAAACTTGATAAACATCAATTTAATCTAAATTATTTTTGATTTTCAACCAGCCAAATAATATCGGCTAACAATTGTTGCATATTTTTGGTTTTATTGTCTTCTGATGGTTGGTCTAAATTGGTACCATCATAAAACCCTCTAATTCTTTTATTTTTATCAATTAAAATAAAATTTTCAGTGTGAACCATGTCAAAATATTCTTCTGGCTTCCCAGTTTTAACAGCTAAATAAGATTTTCGAGCCAAATAATAAATTTCTTTTTTATCTCCGGTAACTAAATTCCATCGAGCATCATCGACACCTTTTTCTAGTGCGTATTTTTTTAATACTTCAGGAGTATCAATATCAGGCGTAACTGAAAATGACAACAATTTTACATTCGGATATTTTTTTAATTGATTTTGCAACCAAACCATGTTATTGGTCATTTTAGGACAAATAGTTGGGCAAGTTGTAAAAAAGAAATCAGCCACATAAATGGAGTTTTCATACTCTTTTTGGGTTATTAATTTACCGTTTTGATTGGTAAATGAAAAATCTGCAATCTTATGATCGTTACCAATGTGTTGAATAGTAGAATCAACCAGTTCCGGATTTACATCGCGCGGTGAATAAATAGGCAACATTTTTTTAGGTGATTGTAAAGCATAAATACCCAAAAAAATAGCTATTGATAAAATCAAAAAAACAAGAAAAAATGTTCTGTATGGTTTTAATTGAGCAAGCATTATTTTTTTTACAAAAATAAACATAATTCATATTTGTTCGTACTTTAAACCATTGTTAAAGTTGTAATAAGTTGATTTTCTTTGTTATATTTGTGAAATAATACTAATAAAACGCTACTAAAATGATTAAAAATTATTTGATTGTTAGTTTATTGTGTTCCTTTTTTGGATTTTCACAATTTAATTCCAAAGCTCCATGGATGGCTAACTCCTCTACATCACGTAATGAAGCAACAATAGATGAATTGGTAACTTCATTTAACCAATATTGGTTAACAAGAGACAAAAACGCAAGAGGTTCGGGTTATAAACCATTTATGCGCTGGGAATATCATTGGAGAAATTATACTAATGAACAAGGCTATATAATGTCTTCAGCTGATTTTTGGGAGGCTTGGCGTCTAAAAAATCAATCCAGAACGAATAGAAATAATTCTTCTTTACCGGTTAGTAATTGGCAACCTATAGGACCTTTTACACACACCAATACGGGTTCATGGTCTTCGGGTCAAGGACGAGTTAATATTGTTCATGTAGATCCCTCAAATTCAAATGTTGTTTATTTAGGAGCTCCAGCTGGAGGAATTTGGAAATCAATAAATAATGGTTCAACATGGACTCCTCTTACGGATGAATTACCACAAATTGGAGTTTCAGGAATTGCGGTTGATTATTCTAATTCAAATGTAATTTATATAGCAACAGGAGACAAAGATGCAGGCGATTCTTATTCAGTTGGTGTTTATAAATCAACAGATGGTGGTTTAACATGGAATCCTACAGGTGTTATGGGGAGCTCAAACCCATCAAGCGCAGGAGATTTAGTCATTCACCCAACGAATAATCAAATTTTATGGTGTGCTACTAATAATGGAATTTATAAAACAACAAATGCAGGTAATACTTGGTCTCAAGTGCAATCTGGCGATTTTGCTCAAGGAAATATTAGATTAAAGTCAGGTGATCCAACAACTATTTATGCAGTTTCAAATAATAGATTTTTTCGTTCAACGGATACAGGATCAACATTTACACAAATTTCTACTGGATTACCAAATAGTTCAAGTAGATTATTATTAGATGTTACTTCAGCAAATGCAAGTTATATTTACATATTAAGTGCCGCAACTGATGGTTCTATGCAGGGTATTTATCGTTCGACTGACGGTGGATCTAATTGGACAAAAACATCATCTAATGAAACGGTAACAGCCGGCAATGTATTTGAGTCTACACAAGCATGGTATGATTTAGCTTTAGCTGTTTCTCCAACCAATGCGGACGAAATTTATACAGGCTGTTTAAATGTTTGGAAATCTACCGACGGAGGTGTAAGTGTTACAAAAATGAACAATTGGAGTTCGCCGGCAGCACCATCATATACGCATGCTGATATTCACTATTTAGGATTTCATGGGAATAAACTTTTTTGTGGTAGCGATGGAGGAATTTATGTATCAAGTAATGGCGGAACAAACTTTACCGATTTAACAGCAGGAGTACAAATTAGTCAATTTTATAAAATAGCCGTTTCAAAGCAATCCGCAGCCAATATGGTTGGAGGTTTACAAGATAATGGCGGACACGCATACAGTAGTGGTCAATGGAAAAATTATTATGGAGCGGATGGAATGGATACCGCAATAAATCCTAATAATCCAAACCAGTATTATGGATTTATACAATCGGGAGGAAATTTATATATAAGCAACAATGCAGGTAATGGATTAAGTGGTTCTGTTCCTTCACCAGGAGTAGATGGCAACTGGGTAACACCACTAGCAATTAATAATGCAGGCCTTTTATTTGCGGGATATAATAATTTATACAAACTAGTATCAGGTGCTTGGGTACAGCAAAATAGCAATTCTGTAGGTTCAGGAAACATAGAACTGATAAGTATTGATCCATCAAACGACAATATTATGTATGTAGCAAATGGATCTAATCTATATAAAAGTACCGATTTAGGAATTAATTTTACTATTGTTCATACTGCCTCTAGTGCTATTACATCAATTGAAGTGCATTCTTCAGATAGTAATATTATATATTTAACCACTCAAAGTTCTTCAGGAGGCGTATTCAAATCTACAAACGGAGGAACTTCTTTTTCTTCTTTTTCAACTGGATTACCAAGCATTGGCAAAAACATAATTGTTCACCAAGGTAGAAATACCGATAACCCACTCTATTTAGGTACAAATTTAGGAGTTTTTTACAGAGACGATACCATGACGCAATGGGAACCCTTTGACACAAATTTACCTAATGTTTCGGTAACCGATTTAGAAATAAATGTAGAAGACGCTAAATTAATTGCAGCAACTTATGGTAGAGGAATTTGGCAAACGAATATACCTATTGAAATTCCTGCAAATGATGTAAAATTTGTAAATATTCAAAGTCCTGGGATTGATCTAAATTGTAATGCAACAATTACTCCTCAAGTTGTAGTTAAAAACAACGGAACAAATGCAATATCTAGCGTAACTGTTAATTATTCAATTGACACTGGCGCTACTAATAGCTATGTTTGGAATGGTACTATTCCCGCTAACAATAATACAACCATTGATTTACCTTCTTCAACATTAACTAGAGGGGTTCACACTTTAAATGTTACTACAACTATTTCAAGTGATGCTTATTCTGACAATAATAGTGGTTCAACAACTTTTTACATCAATGATTCCGGTACAATAGGTCAAGTAAATCCATTTACATCTACTTCAAATGAATTAATTTCATACAATGAAGGCGGACAAGGGTCGCAATGGGTTAGAGGAGTTAGAACTTCTGGAATTATGAATTCTTCTGGGAATAGTGTTTATACCACTAATTTAACAGGAAATTATCCCGATATGATAAAATCGTATTTAGTTTCGCAATGTTATAATTTATCAAATGTAACAAACCCTCAAATAAGCTTTGCCATGAAATATGATTTAGAGGAAAATTGGGACATTGTTTATGTTCAATATTCTACAAATTTTGGCGCAACCTGGAATGTATTAGGAAATATGACAGCTAATTGGTATAATAGCGATAGAACTCCAACGACTACTGGTTCGGACTGTAATAATTGCCCAGGTGCGCAATGGACAGGGACAAGTACTGCTTTAACAACTTATTCTTATCCATTAAATTCCTTGAATACAGAAACAAATATTATTTTTAGAATTGTATTTCATTCCGATGATGCAGAAAACAAAAAAGGTGTGAATGTTGATGATTTTGTTATTTCAGGGACGCTATCATCTGAAAATTTTGAATTAAATAATGTGTTTATATATCCTAATCCATCAAAAGGAATGTTCAATATTTCACTTGGAAATCTTCAACCAACAGGAATTGAAGTATATGATTTAACGGGTAAAAAAGTTTATGAAAAGAAAGAAGTAACAATATCAAATTTTGAAACAAAAATAGATTTGTCAAACGTAACTCAAGGAATTTATTTTGTTAAAATTATAGACAACAATCAATCAACAGTTAAGCGAATCATTAAGGAATAATTTTATGAAAAAATTCATTGTAAAAGGAAGTTTTTGGCTTCTTATTTTAACTACTTCCTTTTATTCTTGTAAATCGAAGCAGGAGGTTGCAAAGCAATCAGTGTCTACAGGGATTAATCTTAATTTCATGGATAAATCAACCAATCCGGCCGATAATTTTAATAGATATGTAAACGGAACATGGTTAGACAAAACAGAAATTCCTGCCGACAGAACCCGTTGGGGAAGTTTTGATGAACTTCGTAAAAATACAGATGATGACGTAATGATCATTTTAAAAGAAGCCATCAAAGACAAAACTATTGATCCTAAATCAGATCAGGCAAAAGCGATTAGCTTATATAAAACCGTTTTAGATACCGTAACCAGAAACAAAGAAGGAATTGAACCATTAAAACCATATTTGGCTAAAATTAATTTGGTTCAAACCGCTGATCAATTGGTTGCTTTATTAGCCGAAATGGAACCAGAAATGGGATTAGGTTTCTTCGGAAGTTATATTGGTGCCGATGCAAAAAACAGTAACAAAAACGTAATTTATGTGGGAACAGGAAGTCTAGGTTTACCCGATAGAGATTACTACGTTTCCGATGCGCCAGACAACAAAGAAAAACGTGAAAAATACATTGCACACGTAACAAGAATGTTACAATTCATAGGTGATTCTGAGACTACAGCAAGTGATAATGCAAAGAAAATTTTAGCATTAGAAACTAAAATGTCAACAGCTACTTTTGATAGAGTGGAACGCAGAGACCGAAGAAAAACGTATAACCCAATGAGTTTTTCTGATTTACAAAAATTAGTTCCTTCTGTAAAATGGGAGTCGTATTTTCAATCGGTTGGAATGGGAAAAGTAGATTCATTAGTGGTTTCCCAACCAAAATATTTACAAACAATTGAAACAATCTTAAAAGATAATCAAGTTGATGATTGGAAAGCCTACATGCGCTGGACTGTTTTAAGAGGTTCGGCAGGAATTTTATCTACAACTATCGAAAATGCAAATTTTGATTTCTACGGAAAAACATTAACGGGAGCTGTAAAACAACGTCCGGCAGAGGAAAGAGCTTTAGCAACCGTTAACGGAAGATTAGGCGAAGCGTTAGGAAAATTGTACGTAGCTAAGAAATTTCCGCCAGAAGCAAAAGCAAAAGCACAAGCAATGATTGCAAACGTAATGCAAGCTTTTGATAATAGAATCAATAATTTACCTTGGATGACAAAAGCAACTAAGGAAAATGCAAAAATAAAATTGAATAAATTCAGAGTAAAAATTGGATATCCAGACAAATGGAAAGATTATTCAGCTCTTGAAGTTAAATCACCAGAACAAGGCGGAACGTATTTTGATAATTCAAGAATGTACGCTAGATGGAGTCACAAGAAAAACATCGAAAAAATAGGAAAACCTGTTGACAAAGAAGAATGGGGCATGTCACCACAAACGGTAAATGCTTATTTCAGTCCAACCAACAACGAAATTGTATTCCCAGCGGCTATTTTACAACCACCTTTTTATGATTATAAAGCAGACGAAGCGGTTAATTATGGTGGAATTGGCGCTGTAATCGGACACGAAATTTCGCACGGATTTGACGATTCAGGTTCCAGATATAATGCCGATGGAAATTTAGTAAACTGGTGGAGTGATGAAGATTTAAAACAATTTACAGGTCTTGGAAGTGCTTTAGCAGACCAATATTCGGCATTAGAACCATTACCAGGCATTTTTGTAGATGGAAAATTTACATTAGGTGAAAACATCGGTGATTTAGGAGGTGTTAATGCAGCATACGACGGATTACAAATCTATTTAAAAGCGACTGGAAATCCAGGTTTAATCGACGGATTTACGCCAGAGCAGCGTTTCTTTATTTCTTGGGCAACCATTTGGAGAAGTAAAATGCGCGACGAAGCCATCAAAAACCAAGTAAAAACAGATCCGCATTCACCAGGAATGTATCGTGCTTATGTGCCGTTACAAAATGTAGAAGCGTTTTACAAAGCGTTCAATATTCAACCCAATAACGGTATGTATGTTGCACCAGATAAACGCGTGAAAATTTGGTAATCAAATTAAAATAAAATCAAATCCCATCTTTAGGTGGGATTTTTTATTTAAAAAAACAGATAAAGATTTATGCCACGGATTAAAGGATTAGAAAGATTGCATTCTGTGAAAATCTTATAATCTGTGGCTAAAAATTATTTCTTCTTAATCGCTCTATTTACCAAATAAAGTCCGATAATCGTTATCGTTCCGCCAAGGATAATAGCAGTGGTTAAAGGTTCGTTGAACAACAAATAACCAAAGAACAACGCCACCATCGGATTGATATACGCATACAAACTACTAATTTCGGTGGGTAGATTTTCTAAAGCATAAATAAACGCAATAAAGGTTAATACCGAACCAAAAACCACCAAATAACCAATTGACCACCAAGAAATCGCTGGAATTTCACTCAACGGAACCGAAGTGCCATTAAATCCAATGACGCTCGAAATCACAACACTCGAAATCAACATTTGCAATCCCAAACTAAAATACGGGTTGAAATTCGTCTTATTTTCTTTAATATAAATCGATGATAATGCCCAAGTAAACGTAGCAATTACCGAAAGTAAAATCCCAAATCGGAATTCAGGGCGTAAGAAATCGTTGAGGTAATCGTAGAAAATCACACAAATACCAGCAAAAGCAACAATCATTCCCACCACTGCTTTCCAAGAGGTTTTTTGTCCTCGAAACAAACTGATAATGACAATCCAAAGTGGAAATATCGAACCAATAATAGCGCCCAAACCACTCGAAATATATTTCACGCCCCAAGTACTCAATCCGTTACTCAGCATAAAATTCAAGACGCTCAAAACTAAAATCGTGCGCCATTGACGCTTGTTTGGCCAAGGGTGTTTTTTGATTAAAAAGTAAAGCAGATATAACAATCCACCAAACAATTGTCGTAAAGCAACTAATTGCATCGGTGGCATGTGTTTGACACCTTCTTTTGAGGCAATCCAAGTAGTTCCCCAGAAAAAACTAATCCAAATTAGTGCTAAAATGGGTAACCCAATCGCATTTTTCTTTTGCTTGATGTAATTATGAAACACGCTAAAATAGGCCATTACTAAATTTCTTTTTGAAACGAATACCCTAAAATAGTTTCCACTTTTTTACTGGAAATCATTTTACCTTTCGATTCTGAATCTTCGGCAAAGGTAGGTAAAGGTAGATTGAAAATTAGAGCTTTATTTTGATAATATGCTTTACGTGTTGGATGTTGAGGCGCCACAGCGTTGAAAGTTTGATTCCATTCCCAATTGTCATCTCGAGCGAAGTCGAGAGCCTTTTCTATAATTCCAATACAATCTTCTCTTTGAATCATATTCACTGGCGCATCAGGATTTTCAACATTTGTTCTACCTGCTAAAAATTTTATAGGATGACGATCATCGCCAAGCAAACCGCCAAAACGAATTACCGTAGTTTTAAAATTTAGATTCGATTGTGAAAGCGTTTCTGCAATTGCTAATTGTTTTCCGCTTTCGGTATCAGGATTTGGTTTTGTTTCTTCTGTAATTTCAACAATTGGAAAACTATCACCATAAACTGAAGTCGAACTAACAAAAATGACTTTCTTTATGCCTGATTTTTCAATAAACGGAATTAGAGTTCTAATTTTATTTACGAATGTCATTTCGTTAGAAGTCGAAGTTTCTCTTCTCAATCCTGGTGGAATATCAATAATCAAAACATCGGTTTCTTTCAGAAAATCTTCAATAGTGCCAATGATTTGATGTGATTCCAACTGAATTTGGAAAGGCAAAATTCCAGCATTTTTTAATACTTCTAACTTACTTTCTGAAGTCGTTGAACCTTTTACTTTGTATCCTTTTAAAAGTAATGATTTGGCTAAAGGTAAACCTAGCCAACCGCAGCCGAGTATGGATATTTTTTCTCTTTCTTCTTTCATTTTAACTATCTTTCTTCACCAACATGTAAAAATCATCTTCCAAAGCACGATACCCTTGATCATACAAAAAGAAATAGGTATTTCCGGTTTTGGTTTTTAAGATACTTGTAAAAAATTCAAAATCGAAACCTTTACCTAGCAATTTAGTTTTTGTGGTTTTTCCTTTGTCTTCCGGATTGAGTTCGCACAAAATGCGATAATTTTTACGCAATTTGTTGTTAATGTTGCGCATCAGATTGTTCTGATCTTTGTTCATTTTGTTGTTGTACGCATTGCGGCAGCCATCTGAACAAAATTTTTTGTCTTCGCGACCAATGATTTTATCGCCACATTCTAAACAGGTTTTACTCATAGCAATTCTATTTTGGAGGAACCATTAAAAATAAATAAAAAATGTGAATTTCTACAGTTTTTTTGAATAAATAATTTCCATTTACAAACGTTTACAAATAATTACAACCGAAAGTAAATAGCTAATTACCGAATAAACTTTTTTTCTTGCCACATCTTTGCACTGTCGAAATGAAAGAGTGAGTTCAGTCGATAAACAAATTTTAATTTATATTAACATTAAATATTTACACGCCATGAAAAACAGAGTACAATTAATCGGACATGTAGGACAAGATCCAGAGGTTAAATCAATTAACGACAAAAAAGTTGCAAACCTTACTTTGGCAACAAACGAGCATTATACCAATGCGAAAGGTGAAAAAGTAGAACAAACCGAGTGGCACAAAATTACGGCTTGGGGAAAAACTGCCGAACTCATTGAAAAGTATGTTGTCAAAGGTAAGGAAATTGCCATCGAAGGAAAACTATCGCACAGAAGTTATGACGATAAAGACGGAAACAAACGCTATGTAACCGAAATTTTAGTAAATGAATTGTTGTTATTAGGTAAGTAATTCAATTAAATTTTGGTTCTATAAACCACTGAGCAATCGGTGGTTTATTTGTTTAATTCGGTTTGTAAAGCCTCTACAAATAATCCCATGTGATAACCATCTACCAAACCATGATGTGCCATAACTGCTACCGACATTGTTTTTTTGTCGTTTTCATCCATTAATTTTCCCCAGGAAACTTTTGGGCAACTATCGGGTAACGTATAACTTCTAGAATGCGTTAGACCTGTAAAGTTGATCCAAGGAATCGCTGAAAAATGAATAATATTCTCAGGAAATTCTCGTGTAAATAGTCCAGGTGTTAGTTGAATACGTTCAATTTCCGTTTGGACGATTTTTGCAAATTCATGAATATCAGAATGAAATTTCATAAATGAAAAACCAAACGTTTTATCTTCGCGCATAATGGTTGAAGAGGCATCTATTTCGTTATAAAGTACTACCTCTTTTCCTTCAATTCGATACCTGAAATTTTCCACTTGGTTTACGGCAGCAATCGTTTTGTGCAAATAGTAAACGAAAAACGGAATTTGCATAGCTTTTGCCTTTTCATAAGCAATAGTCATATCGATTGGTGTGGTAATTCCAAAAAACGGCTCTTCAAAAGTTGAAAAAAATTCAAAATGTTCTTTTCGGTTCCAAGTAGCGAGGTCTATTATTTGTTTCATTTTAGTAAGGGTAAAATTTCAGTTATTTGGGTAACGGAATTGAAATTTTTATGTTCAATTTCAAAATCAATTTTTTCGTATTCCCAAGTCGTGTGATACGGAATATGAATCGCGTGTCCGCCAATATTTAACACAGGTAAAACATCGGATTTTAACGAATTGCCAATCATTAAAAAATCTTCGGCTTTACAGTCTAATCGACCTAACATTTTTTCGTAATCTAATTCGGTTTTATCACTCATCACTTCAATATGATGAAAAAAAGCGCCAATTCCCGAATCGTGTAATTTTCGATGTTGGTCTTTTAAATCGCCTTTTGTGGCTACGACCAATTTATATTTTCCTTGCAATTGTTCTAAAACTTCAGTGATGTTAGGAAGTAATTCCACTGGTTTTTGAAGTAAATCTTTGCCAATAGCTAAAATTTGCTCAATACCTTTACCCGAAATTTGATGATTAGTCAATTCCAAAGCCGTTTCAATCATCGATAATGTAAACGCTTTGATTCCAAAACCATACAACGGCAAATTATTAACTTGATGATTTAAAATTAACCCTAAAATCTCTTGATGCGAGGCATAATCTTGAAACAATACACAAAAGCGTTCTTGCGCCTCATCAAAATAAGGTTCGTTGTGCCAAAGGGTGTCGTCTGCGTCGAATGCGATTGTTTTTTGGGTCATATGTTTTTTTTAGCCTTAAAACAATTATAAGTTTGAATTAAAATTATATTTAATTTTTTTTGTTTTTAACCTCTCTAAGACTCCATTTCAAACCAAGGAATAAATATCTAAATGGGAAAAAAAGTATAAATAAATATATACATATATCTTCAGAAACTCTTGAAAAATATGGAGCATCTCTATTAATACTTTCTTCTAAATTATCAATCTCATTTGTGTTTAATCCCTCTTTGTAAGGTTCAAAAATTAATTTTTTAAATTCTTCAAAAGAATGCTTATACCCATTTTCTACAAAAATAGAGTAAACTTTATAACACAAACTATCATTTTTTAATAAGTTTTTAAACTCTTCCTCATTTTTTCTTAAATTATCCCAAAAATTTTTGTCTTGATTAAAAATATATTCTGGGTTAAGGCGATATTCATTAAAATACAAATTATAGCAATCATCTAAAACACTCTGTTTGGTGAAATATTTAATTCTGAAATCACTAAAATTATTTGTATACAAATCGTTGTTTTGAACTAGATTAAATAACACAATTTGATCCTCAGTATTTTTAAAATCGTTTTTATAGCTTTCGTAATTTTTATTATAAAGATTATGTTTTCTTAATTTATACCATAGTAATTGATGTTGAGGTAAATTATCCAATATTTCAATATTTTTATCAACTTCAGATTGGTGTCTGTTTTGAAAATACTCGCCTATCTTAAGGATTGATAAACAAACTATTGAAATTAATACTAAATAAATAAATTCTCTTGCAATAATAGACTTGTATGTGTTTTTTTTATGTCCATTAGTATTAATTATTTTATCTTTCATAATAATAGTTTATAATTAAAATTACTGTTCTTTAACATTAAGATATCATCGCACCATTAATTACACCTTCTGAGTCTGGATTTACGAAAACCAATTTACCTTCCGCGGTATTGGTTAATAATAACATACCTTCACTTTCCACACCACGTAAAGCTCTTGGCGCTAAGTTTACTAAAACCGTTACGCGTTTTCCAATGACTTCTTCTGGTGTAAAATGTTCTGCAATTCCAGAAACGATGGTTCTTACATCAATTCCGGTATCTACTTTTAAGACCAATAATTTGTTGGCTTTTGGCATTTTTTCGGCTTCAATAATCGTCCCGATTCGTAAATCTACTTTGGCAAAATCTTCAAAAGTGATGATTTCTTTTTGCGGTTCAGCTTTTGCGTTTTCCACTTGATTGGCGGTTTTAGTTGCTTCTAATTTATCTAATTGTTTTTGGATTTCTGCATCTTCTATTTGAGCAAACAAAATTTCGGCTTGACCAATTTGATGCCCAGGTTTTGTTAAATTCCAATTTTCAAATTCTAAATTCCAATTATTGACTTTAATCTGTAAAATGTTGCACAATTTAGCAGATGTAAACGGTAAAAACGGTTCAGAAAGTATCGCTAATGCAGAAGCAATTTGCAATGCTACATACATTTGCGTTTGTACTCGTTCCGGATTTTCCTTAATCATTTTCCAAGGTTCTTCGTCGGCTAAATATTTATTTCCTAAACGGGCAACGTTCATTAATTCTCCCAACGCTTCTCTAAATCTATAACGTTCGATTGAACTTGAAATTACTGCTGGATAGGCTTTTAGTTCGGCTAAAGTTTGCTCGTCAACTTCTGAAAATTCGTTTGGCGTAGGAACTATTCCATCGTAATATTTATTAGTCAACACCACCACACGATTGATGAAATTACCATAAATTGCTGCTAATTCATTATTATTTCTGGCTTGAAAATCTTTCCAAGTGAAGTCGTTGTCTTTCGTTTCTGGCGCATTTGCCGTTAACGCATAACGTAACGAATCTTGTTTTTCGGGAAAATCTTGTAAATATTCGTGTAACCAAACGGCCCAATTTTTTGAAGTAGACAGTTTGTTACCTTCTAAATTCAAAAATTCATTTGCCGGAACATTATCAGGTAAAATATAACTTCCTTCCGCTTTTAACATCGCCGGGAAAATGATACAATGGAATACGATATTGTCTTTCCCAATGAAATGAACCAATTTTGTATCGGCATCTTTCCAATAAGGTTCCCAATCTTTTCCTTCGCGAGCCGCCCATTCTTTGGTTGCTGAAATGTACCCAATTGGCGCATCAAACCAAACGTATAATTTTTTTCCTTCGGCACCTGGAACAGGCACATCGATTCCCCAATCTAAATCACGGGTAACGGCTCTTGGTTCTAAACCACCATCAACCCACGATTTTACTTGTCCGTACACATTCGGTTTCCAATCGTTTTTATGACCTTCCAAAATCCATTCTCTTAGGAACGATTCGTAACGATTTAAAGGTAAAAACCAGTGTTTTGTCGATTTTAATATCGGAGTTTCTCCTGTAATAGTCGATTTCGGATTGATTAAATCGGTTGCATTTAAAGTCGAACCACATTTTTCACATTGGTCGCCATACGCTTCTGGGTTGTCGCACTTTGGACAAGTTCCAGTTACAAAGCGGTCTGCTAAGAATTGGTCTGCTTTTGCGTCGTATAATTGTTCGGTAGTTTCTTCGATGAAATCACCGTTATCGTAAAGTTTTTTGAAAAATTCCGAAGCTGTTTTATGATGTATTTCCGAAGATGTTCTGGAATAATTATCAAATGAAATTCCAAAATCTAAAAACGATTTACGAATAATTCCGTCATATTTATCAATTACTTGTTGAGGTGTGATGCCTTCTTTCTTCGCTTTCATTGAGATTGCTACACCGTGCTCGTCGCTTCCGCAAATGAAAGCCACATCTTTTCCTTGTAATCGTAAATATCTTGAATATATATCAGAAGGCACATAAACTCCTGCTAAATGCCCAATGTGAATGGGTCCATTAGTGTAAGGAAGTGCTGCTGTAATGGTATATCTTTTAGCTTCGCTCAGTTCGGCGTTGCCTCGAGTTGGATTTTCTAACATAATTTTTTGTTTTAACGCAAATACGCTAAGTTTTTTAATTTAAATTCTAACGCAAAGGTGCAAAGTTTTTCGCAAAGCTTCACAAAGTAATTCTAAGTTTTTCGCTAAAGCGATTTCAAGTTTTTAAAGTACAAATGTCGTGAAAATTATAATTTATTCACAACTCGTCTAATGCCTTCTTTCAAAAGAACGGAATTAAAGTTTAAAAGCAAACCTAATTTAAAGTTGCCAAGCCTTAAATAAGTTAAATTTTGGGCAAAATGAAGTTCGGAAAGCATCTCAACGCTTTTTAATTCTATAACTAGTTTATCTTCGACTAATAAATCAATTCTATAGCCACTCTCAAGTTTAACTTCTTCGAAAATCAATGGAATTGATTTTTCTTTCTCAACTTTCAAACCTGCTTGTTTTAGCTTGTAATACAAGCATTCTTTATATACATTTTCAAGTAAACCTGGACCTAATGCATTATGAACCTCTATTGCAATTCCGATAACTTTATTTGATATTTCATTTTCTGTCATTATTCTTTTTTTACTTTGCGAAAAACTTCTAAACTTTGCGTTATATTTGAAATAACTTAAGCGCTAATTTAAGAGTTCAAAGTTCATTTATGAAGTTCATATAATTATTATCTAATCCAAAAATAATTCATTTGATAGGAATAGACGAATTTTTCTGTTCAAATTCCTTATTTTTGAATTCTTATTTATATTTCTATGATTATACCACCATTTTTAAAGGCAGGCGATACCGTTGCTTTGGTTTGTACAGCAAGAAAATTTTTTCCTGAAGATGCCAAACCAGCTATTGATTTATTAGAATCTTGGGGATTAAATGTGAAATTAGGAAACACAATTGGTTTAGATAATTGTCAATTAGGTGGTACAGATAACGAACGAGCTGCTGATTTTCAAGCGCAATTAGATGATGAAAATGTAAAAGCCATTTGGTGCGCTCGAGGTGGATATGGTACGGTTAGAATTATAGATGCGTTAGATTTTACCAAATTTAAGAAACATCCTAAATGGATTATGGGGTTTTCAGATGTAACGGTTTTGCATAGTCAATTGAATATAGAACGTGTGGCAACCTTGCATTCTATTATGCCGTTTACTGTTCCAAATGCACCTGAAGAAGTAAAAGAAACTTTACGAAAAGCACTTTTTGGAGAAAGGATTTCTTATACAATTCCTTCGAAAAGTTATGATGTAAAAGGAAGGGCTTCGGGCGAATTGGTAGGCGGAAATATTTCTATTTTGTATAGTTTATTAGGTTCAAAATCGGCAATTGATACGAAAGACAAAATTCTATTTATTGAAGATTTAGACGAATATTTATACCATATTGACCGAATGATGTACAATTTAAAACGTAATGGTTATTTTGAGCAAGTTAAAGGAATTGTAGTAGGAAGTATGACTGATATGCATGATAACGAAATTCCGTTTGGGCAAAATGAAGTACAAATTATTACAGAAATTGCTAAAGAAAATCGTATTCCAATAGCATTTCAATTTCCAGCCGGACATCAATCTGATAATCGTACTTTGATTCTTGGTCAACAAGTAGTATTTGAAGTGAATGAAAAAGAAATCAAATTAAAATTTGATTAAATAACAATATAAAAAAATCCCAAATTCCAATCTTGAAACTTACTTTTGGAATTTGGAATTTTATTTTTGGGATTTTAACTATGGCAGAACACAATGATTTAGGAAAGCTTGGAGAAGAATTGGCTGTAGATTTTTTAGAAAAAAACGGCTATGAAATTTTAGAAACCAACTGGACGTTTCAAAAAGCAGAAGTAGATATTATTGCTTTAAAAGCAGAAGTTTTAGCAGTTGTAGAAGTAAAAACACGTTCAAGTATTGATTTCGGTTTACCGCAAGATTTTGTCAAACCAAAAAAAATCCAATTGTTAGTGAAAGCTATTAATGAGTATGTGACTCAAAATGAATTAGATGTAGATGTTCGATTTGATATTGTTGCAATTCATAAAGAAAATAATGAGTTCATATTAGAGCATATTGAAGATGCTTTTCATTATTTTTGATGTTATATTTATAACAAATAGCAATTATTTTATACATTTGCATAACTCAATCCCTAAAACACAAAAGTTCCATGAATACTATTTCTTCTGTAGTAGAACATTATATTAAATCAAAACCTTTTTTATTAAGCTCACTTTCGCAAGGAATTATTAACTTGACTTCTTTATCAAGAATTATGATGCCTGAATTAGAATCACATCTTGGAAAAGAAGTTAAACAAGGAGCTATAGTAATGGCATTAAAGCGATTATCAGAAGAGCTAGATTTTAAGATCAATTATAAAATATCCAAAGTATTAAAGAACATCGGAGAAATAACGGTTCGGTCTTCATTAACAGATTATACTTTTGTAATTTCTGATACTTTATTGGAAAATCAAGCAAGATTATTGGCTGAAATCAATAAAGCCCATGACATTTTTTATACCTCATCAAGAGGTGTAAATGAAACAAATATTGTGGTGAGCAACTCAATTGCTTCTACAATTGAAACTATTTTTAGAGGTGAAAAACTTACACATAAAATAGAAGATTTATCATCAATTACCGTAAAACTGCCTCAAGAAAACATTTCAACCCCAGGTGTTTATTATTATATTTTTCAACGTTTAGCATGGGAAGGAATAATTATTCATGAAGTAATTTCTACTACAAACGAATTTACAATTATTGTTAGTGACGATCAAATAGATGTTGCTTTTAAAGTAATCAAAGACTTAAAAAACGTATTTGATTAACAAAAAACACCTTATTTTTTTTTCACATCAAAAAAAGAAACGTATTTTTACCATTCTATATATACTAAAATCATCATTTAGTAGTTTAGATTTATAAACGTTTTTACTTTGAAAAGCACACTCATAAAATATACTTTAGTCATTGGTTTTGTTCTTTTTTTAATAGCATGTTCTGTTAAAAAGGATAGATTTATCAATCGTAATTTCCACGCAGTAACAACTGAATACAATGTTTTGTATAACGGAAACATTGCTCTTGAAAAAGGATTAGAATCTTTAAATACCACCTACCAAGATAATTTCTGGGACATACTTCCGGTGGAAAGAGTTTCAGTAAGTGAAGAAAAAGCAACCAAGGATCAAACAAAAAACCAAGATTTTGAAAAAGCCGAAGAAAAAGCGGTAAAAGCCATTCAAAAACATTCAATGAACATTGGTGGAAATGAAAAAAATCCGCAAATGGACGAAGCATATCTATTATTAGCAAAAGCGCGTTATTATGATAATCGTTTTATTCCGTCTTTAGAAGCTTTAAATTATATTTTATATAAATATCCATTAAGCGATAAGATTTATCATGCTAAAGTTTGGCGCGAAAAAGTTAACATTCGATTAGATAACGACCAAGTTGCCATCAAAAACTTAAAAAAACTTTTAGAAGATAAAAGAATTTCTGGGCAAGATTTAGCAGATGCAAATGCCATGTTAACACAAGCATATCTTAACATTCAAGCTAAAGACAGTGCAATTGCTACCATTAAAATTGCTAAAGAAACCACCAAAAATAATGACGAAAAGGCTCGCTATTCATTTATTTTAGGTCAATTATATGAAAGTTTAAACCATCAAGATAGTGCTTTTGCTGCTTATGAAAGCGTTATTCAAATGAACAGAAAATCGCCACGCCGCTATGTGATTCAGGCACAAATTAAACAAGCACAACAATTTGATTATAAAAAAGGAGACACACTGGTTTTTGTAAAAGACTATACAAAGTTATTGGAAGACAGAGAAAATCGCCCTTTTTTAGATGCTCTACACCATCAATTCGGATTGTTTTATGACAAACAGAACGACAACATCTCGGCCAAAAAACAATATAATAAATCTTTAAAAACCAATTCTAAAGACAAGTACTTAGTAGCTTCAAATTATAGAAATATAGCCGAAATTTATTTTAGAGAATCAAAATACAAAACCGCCGGCCAATATTATGATAGTACATTGGTTAATTTAAATGATAGAACAAGAGAGTACAGAAAAATAAAAAAGAAAAGAGTCAATTTAGATGATGTGATTAAATATGAAACCATCGCCCAAGCAAATGATAGTATATTATCTGTAGTTGCTTTGAGCGACTTAGGCAGAAAATCATATTATGAAGAGTACATCAAAAAGTTAAAAATTGAAGACGAAACTAAAGCCAAGTTAGCTGCTATTCAAGCCGAAAAAGAAGCAAATCTAGCGGCAAGCAATAGTGCTTCAGGGGGCTCACTTATAAAATCTGATAAGAATAATCTATCAGACGTAATGAAAAATCCAGTACCAAAACCAGCACCTGGATTTGCAGATATTGGTGGAGATAAAAACAGCGGATTTTATTTTTACAATCAGGTAACAGTTGCCTATGGTAAAAAAGAATTTGCAAATAAATGGGGCAAACGCGCTTTAAAAGATAATTGGCGATGGAGTTCAGCATCGGATACAGATAGCAATACAGATTTAGATACTAAAGATGAAGATGTTGCTTCTGAAAAAGAAACAAAAGATAAAGCATCAACCGAAAACCCAAAATATACTACCGAGTTTTATCTTGAGCAACTTCCATCAGATCAAAAAGTATTGGACAGCCTAGCAAAAGACAGAAATTTCGCTTATTATCAACTCGGAATTATTTATAAAGAGAAATTTAAGGAAAATGAATTAGCCGCTTCACGATTAGAGCAATTGCTAAAAAATAACCCAGAAGAACGTTTAGTACTTCCGGCTAAATATAATTTGTATAAAATTTATCAGATAATTGCACCTGCAAAAGCAGAACAATTAAAACAACAAATTATAGCAGAATATCCAAACAGTCGCTATGCCGAAATCATTAAAAATCCGAGTGTAGAAATTACCGACGAAGCAAATCCAGAATTGGTATATAATACGCTCTATAAAAAATTGGAAAACAATCAGCTAAGAGAAGTTTATACAGAGGTTGATGAGTTGATCAATCGATTTACTGGTGAGGAATCTGTAGCTAAATTTGAGTTGCTAAAAGCAAAAGCTGTAGGAAGATTACAAGGTTTAGACGAATATAAAAAGGGCTTAAATTATGTTGCTTTGACCTATCCAAATATTGAAGAAGGAAAACAAGCAGAAAGCTTACTCGCAACCGACATTCCTAAATTAGAAGCATTAACTTTTGCTAAAGAAGATGTAACAGAATGGAAATTAATCTTTCCGAAGAAATTCCCGCTAGATAAAGAAGTTAAAAATTTAACCGATAAAATTGAGAAATATCTAAATGATTCGAAAACAGCATCATTAAAGTATTCAAATGATATTTATACGATGACGGATAATTTTATTGTTATTCATGGGTTTGGCTCAAAAGAATCGGCAAACGCGGTATTATCGGTATTAAAAGAACATAAAAATTATAAAATAAAAGATCAAGCTTACCTTGTTTCTACCGAAGATTATAAAATTATTCAAATGCAGAAAAAATTTGGAGAGTGGCTTCTGTTGAACAAATAATAACCCTAAAAAACACTTCGAAAATGTTTGATAAAGTTAAAAATCAAGATCATCTATTAGGAAAAACAAATAGAATTGTTGAAGGAACTTCGATCAATGGTGATATTATTACTAAAGCCGATTTTAGATTAGACGGAACATTAACTGGAAATTTCACTTCCGAAGGCAAAATTGTCATTGGTCCAACCGGAATAGTTCAGGGCGATATCATTTGTAAAAGTATTGATATAGAAGGAAAATTTTCGGGTAAACTTCAAGCAGAAGGCATGTTAAATATCAAGTCTAAAGCCCATATTACAGGTGAAGTAATTGTTGGAAAACTCGCAGTGGAACCAGGTGCGAAATTTGAAGCCAGCTGTGAAATGAGAAATTTATAATTTCGAATTCAACGAATTCAAAAAGAAAATAATAAGTCATGAGTTAAATGAGAAATTTATAAAACAACAAAAAGCAATGGCTAACAACAAAAATCAATTCAACAAGTGGCTAGCCTTAATTAATATTCCTATCCAAATGGGAATTGTAATTTTTGTGTTTTCCTATTTTGGTAAATGGTTGAACAAGCAATATGGAGATTCAAGCAATACCTTAACAAAAATAGTAACGTTAATAGGCGTTTTTCTCGCGCTTTACAATGTTATTAGACAAGTAAATCAACTGAATAAAAATGATAAATAATATTAGAATCCTAAAAAAGCTAATTTTTGTGGCTTTACCTATTTTTATTATTCATTTATTGCTTTTCAATACCAATTTAATAACCGTAAAAGAAGCAGATTTCTATTATTCAATTCCTCTACTTTATGGGTTATTTTTTATGCTTTCGGCAGTAATATTAATTATTGTTACCAAAATTTCTGAAAAAAACTTCGATAATACCGGAATGGTTTTTATGATTGCAACGAGTATAAAAATGGCTGTTGCGTCCTTTTTAGTAAGACCAATTCTCCATCTGGAAGGGAATAAAATTGAGAAAATTAACTTTTTTGCGATTTTTATAGTATTTCTACTTTTTGAAACAATTATAGTGGCAAAAATTTTGAATAAAAAATAGTCAAAAAAACGCAATAATATAATTTGGAATATAAAGAAAAAATGTACCTTTGCACCAAATTTTATAAACCTCAAAGTTTAAGTTTACAAAAGATATGGTGATTTCAAAAAAACCACTCCAGTTTATACTTGCATTAACAATGGCTTTAATGCCGTTTGTTACTACTGCAAATCCTACAAATGATTCAACTAAAGTTGAGGCTCATGCAGCTCCTAAAACAGCAGAAGTTGCTCACGAAGAAGAACATGCTCATGCAGCACCAACAGATATTAAATCCCAGGTAAAAGCCTTTACAAAACACCACGTTTTAGATGCTCACGATTTTTATTTATTTTCAGATAATAAAGAAGGAAAGCATTATGGAAGCTTTCCATTACCTGTAATTTTATGGGATAATGGTTTTCAGATTTTTTCTTCTTCAAAATTTCATCACGGAGAAAGTGTAGCAGAATCAAACGGAAACTTTTATGTATTAAACCATCATGATGGTAAAATATATAAAACTGATGAAAAAGGAACCATTCATGAAGACGAGAAAACAGGTCACCCTTCTAATGTGAGACCTATTGATTTTTCAATTACTAAAAATGTGCTTTTTATATTCATTACTGCAATTTTAATGTTGTTTGTTTTCATTCGTTTGGCTAAATCATATGCTAAGAATGGTGGAATTGCAACTGGAGCCGCTCGAATTTTTGAACCTTTAGTAGTTTATATTCGCGATGAGATTGCGATCCCAAACATTGGAGAAAAAAATTACAAGAAATATATGAGTTATTTATTAACCATCTTTTTCTTCATCTTATTCTTAAATATTTTTGGTTTAACACCACTAGGAGTTAACGTAACCGGAAACTTAACCATTACTTTTTCATTAGCCATTTTAACGTTTTTAATTACGAATTTAACGGCAAATAAAAACTATTGGGGACACATTTTTTGGATGCCAGGAGTACCAAAATTAATGCGTTTAGTATTAGCACCTATTGAATTATTAGGGGTTATAATTAAACCTTTTTCATTAATGATTCGTTTGTATGCCAACATTTTTGCTGGTCACATCGTATTAATGAGTATTATAGGTTTAATGTTTATTTTTAAAAGTTGGATTGGAAGTACATTGTCATTTGGACTATCATTTGTTCTTTCAATTCTTGAAATATTAGTTGCTTTTTTACAAGCGTATATCTTCACTATGTTGTCGGCCTTATATTTTGGTTCTGCAAACGAAGAGCATCACCATGAAGAAGCACATCATTAATAAGAATGTTTAATTTTTAATATATATATTATGCAAATTCCAACTATTGTAGGAGCAGGATTAATTGTAATCGGAGCAGGTTTAGGT
>JAGOAL010000035.1 GCA_017983975.1 Flavobacterium sp. | reverse complement strand
GCATTGTGCCTACTGCGGTCACGAATTCATTTCAGTTGAAATTACTGACGGATTATTTTTAAAAAAAGAAGACAACTCAAAACAGTAAATTATGTTCGGATTATTCAATAAAAACAACAACGAAAGTAATGATTCCTTTTCATCAGAATGGTTGCCACAAATCCAAGAAAACCAACAACGCTTTTTTGATTTTTTGGACAAAATTGAAATACGAATGCAGGAACTTACTGAAGCCGCAATTCCTGAATTGACCGAAATGCGAAACAGCACCGAGGAAAGTTTCAAAATGGATTTTCATCGAATGAAATCAGGGATTGACGGTCAATTGGAAAACATTCGCAAAAAAGTGTATGATGTTCATGATGATAAAATCTTAGATCTATATCATGAAATTAAGCACAACTATTCGCCCAAAGATAAAGACAGAGATGAATTGGATGCTTTCCGAAATGATTGTAGAAGCCGCTATAATCTATTTGAAGAGAAATATCAAGCTGCTAGAAATGCCGTTGATGCCACTGATTATGAAGATTATGAGATTGCATACCAAAAAGTATTGGACGAATATGCTGCTATCAAAGATAAATTTCATTGTAAACAATGCGGAAGCCCTATTTCTATAGAAAAAATGTTTTTTATCAACGTGCATTTGAATTGTTTGGCCTGTCAAACGCAAAACACCTTTGAACCAAGTACGCAAGCCCGAATGTTGCAACATTTTGCACAAGATTTAGCCCATCAAAGAGCTGCAGATTTATATGAAAAATTCGAAAAAGAATCCGACAAAGAACGTCTCTATTATCATGAAATGCATCCGCTTAAATTAAGTCTGAATTTTGAAAAAGACAGCAAAATTAAAGCCGAAACCGAAGCCAAAATTGCCAATTTAGAAGCCAAAAGGCAAGAATCAATAAAAAATACACCTTTATTTAAAATTGACTATTTGCAGAAAAAATTTGCCGAATGGAAAAAAATCACACCTGATTTGGCAGACCATTTAGAAACCCGATTACAAAATGAATTAACAAGTATATATAATAATTAATCCTTAAATCTAACCCTTATGTTTAACAATTTATTTGGCTCATCAAAGAGCAACGAAGAAAATCAAAATCAAGAAAATAACCAATTTGAAAATGATGATTTCGAAAATGAATATTTAGAATTAGAATACGATCCAGAAACACTTCATGGAACTCATTATGATGTTGATGATTTTGAAGATGAAGTAGAACAATTAGCACAAACATGGATTGAAAAAGAAGGTATTACGAGTCAAAGCGAAATCAACAATGTGTATCACAACTATCGAAGAGAGGTCTATATGGCTTGGAACGAGTGTGATTCAGATCAATATATCCGTTTTGATAACCGAAATTCCTTAGCACACCACGGTGTTGCACAGATGGGCAACAACATGCAAGAAGATGAAAACAATCCGCTTTTAGCGCCTGTTCATGGGATAAATTTACGTGATTATTCGGCTATTTGTGCCAAATTAGGCTCAGGTGTTGATGAAAATGATATTTATAAAGCCTTCGGAATCGATGCAACTATCTGGGGTGAAATCAACACCGTATGGCCAGCAAGAATGGCAGAAGATACTACCTTTAGCATTGCTGTATTGTTCGGGCAGTATTTTGGCGAAGCCGACCAACATCCAAAACTTCAAGGAGTTAAATCGAATTTATCTGAAGAAGGGGAAGCTAATTTGGAACGTTTGAAAAATGATGTGTATTTCTATTATGAACTTTCTGGAGCACGTCAAGCGGCATATGAGTATGGTTTAGATGGTGCGCAATGGATTTTGGATAATTTCGGTATCGGATTGGGTGATTTTCAATCGGTTGCAATGAAATATATGGAACTTCAAAACCAAAATTTTGATTCCAATTATGTTCGTGAGTGTTTGGATTATCAAGATGAAAAACAAACCGAATATGCAGAGAAATTCGCAGCAGAACAAGGTGGAAATGTTGCAGATGATGTAGAGTTTTAAACAATAAATCTTATTCTAGGTTAAACTTTATTTTGCCTAGAATAAGATTATTTTATTTTTACTCAAAATCAATTTGAAAACTATTTAAAAAAGCAATTGATTTTTCAATATCGTAATGCAAAATGCGGTCTTCGGTAACGATAGCAACTTCTTCGCGATACGATTTTAAAAAACTTTCGATAAAATCACTAGATTGTAAAGGTCTTCTAAATTCAATAGCTTGCGAGGCGTTTAACAATTCTATCGCTAATATGCGCTCTATATTTTCAACAATACGCATAGTTTTTGTCGCAGCATTAGCGCCCATACTCACGTGATCTTCTTGACCATTTGAAGAAACAATACTATCAATACTTGCCGGAGTGGCCAATTGTTTGTTTTGACTGGCGATACTTGCAGCGGTATATTGCGGAATCATAAAGCCTGAATTCAATCCAGGATTATTGACTAAAAAAGCAGGCAAACCACGTAATCCCGAAATCAATTGGTAGGTTCTTCGTTCTGAAATACTACCTAATTCTGATAAAGCGATGCCTAAAAAGTCTAAGGCTAATGCTAAAGGTTGTCCGTGAAAATTCCCTCCCGAAATAATCAAATCTTCACCTACAAAAATATTTGGGTTATCGGTAACCGAATTGATTTCGGTGCGAAATACTTTTTTTACATACTCAATTGTATCTTTTGATGCACCATGTACTTGTGGTATGCATCGAAACGAATAAGGATCTTGCACATGTGCTTTAGGTTGTGCAATAATTTGACTATCTTCTAATAAATCTCTAAAATGTTCGGCGGTTTGTACTTGTCCTTTGTGAGGTCTGATTAAATGTATTAAATCGGTGAATGGTTCAAGGCGACCATCAAAACCTTCTAATGATATGGCTCCAATAACATCCGCTAAATAGGATAATTTTTGTGATTTAATCAAAGTGTAAACTCCATAAGCACTCATGAATTGCGTTCCGTTTAATAAAGCCAAACCTTCTTTTGATTGTAAAACGATAGGTTCCCACTTAAATTTTCCCAACACTTTTGCAGCTGGTTGTCTAAAACCATCTGAATACACTTCTCCTTCTCCTAATAAGGGCAAGGACAAATGTGCCAAAGGAGCTAAATCGCCCGAAGCTCCTAACGAACCTTGTGTATATATAACGGGTAAAATATCGTTATTGTAAAAATCAATTAAGCGCTGTACCGTAATTAATTGCACACCAGAATGACCATAGCTTAACGATTGAATTTTGAGCAGCAACATGATTTTTACAATTTCATGAGGTACTTCCTCGCCTGTTCCACAAGCATGCGATTTTACTAAATTTTCTTGCAGTTTTGATAAATTTTCATTCGAAATTTTTACATTACATAACGAACCAAAACCCGTATTGATACCATAAATGGGTTCAGAATTTGATTTCATTTTATCATCTAAATACTTTCTGCATTTTTCAATGTTTACGATAGCTTCTTCTGATAATGCCAACTGTTTTCCTTGAAAAACAATTTCGTTGATCATCTCAATAGATAATAAATCTGAACTTATATAATGTATGGTTTCCATCTGAATATTTTTGAAAGTTCAAAATTCAACAAACAAATAGTAAAAAGCAACTTTTTTAATCGCTATTTTAATAAGTCTAATACTTTATTTTTCCAAAACTTTTTTATATTTACAATTAAATTTTTTTTTTTAGCAAATAGACGGATATTAAACAATTGAATATATATTTAAAAATGAAGTTTATAATTTTAATAACATTTGTCTTGTTCTCATTTAACAATTATGGACAAGAAAACTTATGTAGAAAAGATTTATTAAATGGAAATCAGGTTATTGAAAATAACCAAAATGAAAAGTATTCAAAATTTGACTTTTCAAATTTATGGATGAAAACAGAAAATGAACTGGTTTATGGAATAATTGGAGATGATTATCAACGAATATTTATGAAATTCATTTTTGTGGAAAAAACTTTAAATAATCCTTATGAATATTTAGTTTATGGAAAATCCAGTGTTAAATCAAGTGTTTGCGATTTTATTGGAAAAATAACAATAATTAAAATACAAGAGTTGAAGAATCAAAATTTTGGAATTGATGATGAATACAAAAATTCAGGAATAAAAAGTCAAGGATTACTGACCGCAAAGTATGAACTATTTGAAAATAAAGAACAAAATCATTCAGGACAATTTCAAGGGACTTTACAAACTAAGTGGTATTTAGACAATGAAAATTTAATAAAATATAACGATATAAATTTAAATTCTGACGGTTATTTTAATAATGCATTTGTTGGAACTTGGAAAATGTATAAGTCAAAGATTGAGAAAATATGTAATTGGGGTGATTATCGAGTACCGTATACAAAATGTGATTTTGACATTGGAGCTGGAGAATTAAGCATATCTGAAAAGTATTCTAAAAATGGTTGGTTGATTAAATCAATAAAAGAATGGTGGAAATAAATAACATCTTAAATAATTATACTAAAATTAGATTTAGTATTAAATTATCACAATTCGACAAAAACCATAAATCCTATATAAAGCACCTGCAAACTTCAATTTTATAAATAGCTAAAAAAATAGTACTTTAGCACTTTATTAAATATCTATTTACCGCATGAAAAATACAGCTTTAACGCACATTCACGAAAATTTAGGAGCTAAAATGGTTCCGTTTGCCGGATACAATATGCCGGTGCAATATGAAGGAGTCAATGCAGAACACGAAATTGTTAGAAATGGTATTGGTGTTTTTGACGTGTCTCATATGGGCGAATTTTTCTTAAAAGGAGAAAATGCCTTAGCCTTAATTCAGAAAGTTACTTCAAACGATGCTTCAAAATTAGTTGATGGAAAAGCACAATATTCTTGTTTACCAAATAACGATGGCGGAATTGTTGACGATTTAATCGTTTATAAAATTGCTGATAATCATTACATGTTAGTGGTTAATGCTTCAAATATTGAAAAAGATTGGAATTGGATTTCATCGCATAACGATTTGGGTGTGGAAATGACCAATGCTTCTGAAGCTTATTCTCTATTAGCTATTCAAGGTCCAAAAGCAGCCGAAGCGATGCAATCGTTAACCAATATTGATTTGGCAAATATGGGTTATTATACGTTTCAAATTGGGGATTTTGCTGGAAAGCAAGACGTAATTGTTTCAGCAACGGGTTATACTGGTTCAGGTGGATTTGAAATTTATTTTAAAAATGAAGACGCCGAATACATTTGGAACAAAGTTTTTGAAGCGGGAGCATCTTTCAATATTAAACCTATCGGATTAGCGGCTCGTGATACTTTACGTTTAGAAATGGGATTCTGTTTATACGGAAACGACATCAACGATACGACTTCGCCATTAGAAGCAGGTTTAGGTTGGATTACAAAATTCGATAAAGATTTTACCAATTCAGCTAACTTGAAACAACAAAAAGAAGCGGGAGTTTCTCGTAAATTAGTAGGTTTTGAAATGGTAGAAAGAGGTATTCCTCGTCACGATTATGAAATTTGTGATGCAAGTGGAACTGTAGTGGGTATTGTAACTTCGGGAACACAATCACCTTCATTAGGTATTGCTATTGGTATGGGTTACGTACCATCTGCTTTAGCAACACCAGATTCAGAAATTTATATTCGCATACGAAATAAAGACATCAAAGCTAAAGTGGTTAAAATGCCATTTTACAAGAAATAATGATTAAAAAAAAATCCGCTAGTAGCGGATATTTTTTTTATTAATCTGTTGGTCCATCCCAGTTAGAAAAACCACCTACTAAATTAAATACATTTTCAAAGCCAAGTTGTTGCATTACTCCACAAGCGTTTGCACTGCGAACTCCCGCTGCACAATACACATAAAAGTTTTTGGATTTATCCAACTCTTCCACTCGATAGATAAACCCTTGTCCTTTATAAATATCAATATTTAAGGAACCTGGAATTTTTCCGCTTTCAAATTCATCTTCTGTGCGCACATCAATAATGATTCCGTGTTCATCGTTTAAAAACTGACTCCACCACTCTTTTTGTTCTAAATTCATCCGTTATTTTTTTTCAAAAATACTACCAAAATTCGAATTTAAAAATTTTATAAAAAAATTAACACACATTTGTATATACAAATAAAAAATGTACTACATTTGTATCTACAAATATTAGAATACGCATGCGAATTGAAGAAATCATAAAAACCACTTTTCCAATGGCACAAGAAAAAAAGGCATTGCTTAATGTAATGTATACTCAAAATGTCATTGCTGATCAATTTAATGAACTGCTCAAACCGTTTGATCTTTCGGCTGAGCAATTCAATGTATTGCGAATTTTGAGAGGTCAAAAAGGAAATCCGGTAAATATGTGTACGATTCAAGAACGGATGATTGCCAAAACCAGCAACACTACCCGATTAGTTGACAAACTTTTATTAAAAGAATTGGTATTACGTGAAATTTGTCCTCAAAACAGAAGAAAAATGGAAATAACCATTACGTCAAAGGGAATGGAATTATTAAAACAGATAGATCCATTGGTTGAAACACATGAAAAGAAATTTGGCAATAATCTTTCTGAAAAAGAATTAGTCCAATTGAATACCCTATTAGAAAAATTTAGAAATTAATATATACTATGAACCACAATTTTATCGAAAACCAAAATTGGCGTTATGCCACAAAAAAATTTGATGCCACAAAAAAAATCGCACCTGCTGATTTAGAATTTCTAAAAGAAGCCATTCGATTGAGTACTTCTTCTTATGGTTTACAACTATATAAAGTATTTATTATTGAAAACCCAGCCATTAGAGCGGAGTTACAGCCGGCTTCTTGGGGACAAAGTCAAATTGTTGACGCGTCACATCTTTTTGTATTTGCTAATAATGTAGATGTTCAGGAGGTACACATTGATCATTATTTAGAAAATATTGCCCAAACCCGAGGGATTTCAATGGAAGCAGTAAAAGGCTATGGCGATTTTATGAAAGGTAATTTGGTAAATCTTCCGCTAGACAAAAAAGCGATTTGGACTTCCAAACAAACGTATTTAGCATTAGGAAATTTATTAAATGCTGCCGCAGAATTAAAAATTGACGTAACACCTATGGAAGGCTTTCTACCGGAAAAATACAATGAAATTTTAGGACTAAACGCATTAGGACTAAATGCTTCACTTGTAGCTGCTGTAGGTTATCGTCATGAAGATGATGCTACACAACATTTAGCCAAAGTTAGAAAATCAACAGAAGAATTATTTGAAACTATATAATTAAACAATTAACACTTAAACATTTACACATGAAAAATTTAAAAACAATTGCAGTAGCTTTAGTAGCTTTCGTATCGGTAACGTCATTTGCACAAGTAAGCAAAAAAGTAGACGTAGCAAAAAGTACCGTTAACTGGGTAGGAAAAAAAGTAACAGGTGAACATTCTGGAAACATTATGTTGAAAGAAGGTAGCTTAATTTTCAAAGGAAAAAAAGTTGTAGGTGGAAACTTTACAGTTGACATGACAACCATCAACACAACTGATTTAGAAGGAAAAGGAAAAGCAAGCTTAGACGGACATTTAAAATCGGATGATTTTTTTGGAACTGAAAAATTCCCAACTGCTACTTTAGTAATCAAATCTATTGGTGAAAAATCGGCTAATGTATATTCTGTAACTGGAGATTTAACCATCAAAGGAAAAACTGAGTCAATTAAATTTGAATTAAACGTTGCAGGTAATACCGCTACAGCAGCTTTAAAAGTGAACAGAACAAAATATGATATCAAATATGGTTCAGGAAGTTTCTTCTCTGATTTAGGAGATAAAACAATTTCAGATGATTTTGATTTAACGGTAAAATTAGCGTTCTAAATCAATGAATAACCTCATAAAAAAGTCCCGATAAATCGGGACTTTTTTTATTAACTCATTTTTCCAATAGCACAACTTACATAGGATTTGGCTTTAGAACCAAGACTATTTGCTTCGCCATCTTCAGGATACCCTAAGGATTGTAATTTATTTTTTACTTCCGCTAAATTAGCTTCCGTTTCATAATTGAAAGTAACCGAACTTTCTTCAACATTTACCTTTACATTGGTTATGTTTTCAATTGCGGTAACATTCTTTGTGATGGTATTTGCACATCCTCCACATTTTAAATTTTGAATATATATTGTAGCTTCCATAGTATTTGATTTAAATTCTATTCAAAATTACAAAAACTAAGCCCAATATAATGGTAACATATGTTACTTTAACGAAACTTTAATGAGGCAAATACTCTTTTAATAATCCATAAATATAAGTACCCAGTAAAGCTCCAATTAACACCACAGCAACAGCATAAGTTCCTGTGCCTAATAGTATAAAAATGGGACCCGGACAACTTCCTACAAGTGCCCAACCTAATCCAAATAGTGTTCCTCCAATGATATATCGCCAAAAACCTCGCTCTTTATCAATAATCGTAATGGGAAATCCATTGAAATCTTTTAGTTTTTTCTTTTTAATAAGTTGAATTCCAATTATTCCGGTAAACAGCGCCGTTCCAATGATTCCAAACATATGAAACGACTGAAACTGAAACATCTCATAAATTCGATACCAAGAAACGGCTTCGGCTTTGGTTAAAACAATTCCAAAAAAAACGCCTGTTAAAAAAAATCTTGCTAACTTCATCTTATATTGTTTTAAAAATTATTGGTAATAAAAAATGCGCCATAACTAATCCTCCTATGAAAAAACCAATTACAGCCACTAATGAAGGTAATTGAAAATTACTCAATCCTGAAATAGCATGTCCAGATGTACATCCACCAGCATAGCGTGTTCCAAAACCAATTAACAAACCGCCAATCAGTAATATTGCAAAGCCTTTAGGTGATTGTAATGTTTCAATACTGAATAGCGCATCGGGAAGTAATTTCCCATTAGGGGCATCAATACCTAGCGATTGTAATTGAGTGATTGTATCTGGATTTAAATTTACACCACTCCCATTTGACAAAAAATGATACGCAATAAATCCGCCTACAATTGCCCCAAGAACAATAGCTAAACTCCATTTTTGTTCTCGCCAATCCATTTTAAAAAAATCACTAAACTTTCCGGCTCCTGCCATAGAACAAAGCGTTCGTAAATTAGAAGACATTCCAAACGATTTTCCAAAATAAATTAAAATAAGCATAGTCATCCCGATTAAAAAACCAGAAATAGACCAATGCCAAGTTCCGTAGATATATTCCATAATTTTTTGCAATTTTGTACAAAAATAGAAATTAAGATTGGTATTAATGTAACTAATGTTACAAAATAGGCTAATTTTGAATGATTAAATTTATAACTAATGAAAAAGTTTTCGATCGAAATTAAATGGGCACTTATCGGAATTATAATATTTTTAGCCTGGATGACTTTAGAAAAAGAATTAGGTTTTCATGATGAGAAAATAAAATGGCAGCCATTATTCAACTTGTTATATATTTTTCCAACGTTTTTAGTTTATTATTTAGCCCTTAGAGAGAAAAAAATAAAATACTATCAACAAAATATGAATTGGAAACAGGGATTAATTTCTGCAATAGTCATCTCATTTATAATTGTGCTTTTTAGTCCGATTACCCAGTTTATTACCCACGAGTTTATTAGTCCGAATTTCCTAGAAAACACAATTAAGAATACGGTCAGCAGAAAAAAATTAACTTTAGCAGAAGCAAAAGAATATACAACCTTAACCAGTTCTATTTGGAAAAATATTTCAGATGGATTATCATTTGGTGTAGTAATTGGCGCGATTGTTGCTTATCTATTAAAAACAAAAACTACCCTTTCAAAAACAAGTTAAAAATGAAGTATTTAGCAGTAACGTGTACGGCGCTTTTATTAGCTAGTTGTGTCAGTACAAAATCAACCCTAAAAAATATTGACAATACGGCAAAGCGTCCTGCTTATGCGAATGAAATGTATATGCTTACAGAATATGCAGTAGACAATAATTATGGTTTTGATCCAGATTATCCTGTAAATATTGGATTCATACATGAAAAACAAGAATTAATAAACATAACTTATTATTTCAATGCATTAGAAGGGCCTAATGGAGAGAAAATTAGTTTCAAGAAAGTAGATACATGTTGTCCATTTCCTACCAAAAACACCACGATGGGTGCCGGAACTATTGGTGTTTATGAGGTTACTTTAGAAGGTACCACAAAAAAACTAACGATGTATTTTAATACGTTTGAAAAAGGAAAAATTCTTTGCCCGAAAGGTTTATCGATAAAAAAATTCCCAACAAGTAAACAATAATAACAAAATTACTATTGTGTAACATAAGTAACCTTTTAAACTGCAGTTTAGAAGGTTTTTATTTTTATCTTTGCAACTTCAAAATCTACACAAATGAATTTACAAAACATACCTCAAATTAAGCATACTGAAAGTGGTAACTTTTTTATACTAGCTGGTCCATGTGCTATTGAAGGGGAAGAAATGGCTTTACGAATTGCAGAAAAGTTGGTTTCGGTAACCGATAAATTACAAATTCCTTACGTTTTTAAAGGATCTTTTAAAAAAGCAAATCGATCTAGAATTGATAGTTTTTCGGGGATTGGCGATGAAAAAGCATTGAAAATTTTACAAAAAGTATCGAAAGAATTTGGCGTTCCTACGGTAACCGATATTCACACAAATGAAGATGCTGCAATGGCTGCTGAATATGTTGATGTACTTCAAATTCCAGCATTTCTAGTACGTCAAACCGACTTAGTTGTTGCTGCTGCAAAAACAGGTAAAACCGTAAATTTGAAAAAAGGACAATTCATGAGTCCGGAAAGCATGAAACATGCGGTGCAAAAAGTATTAGATTGTAATAATGAAAACATCATGGTTACTGATAGAGGTACTATGTTTGGTTATCAAGATATGATTGTTGATTTTAGAGGGATTCCAACCATGCAACAGTTTGCATCCACTGTTTTAGATGTAACCCATTCATTACAGCAACCTAATCAAATGACAGGAGTTACGGGTGGTCGTCCAGATATGATTGAAACCATTGCGAAAGCAGGAATTGCTGTTGGTGTTGATGGTATTTTCATCGAAACACACTTTGACCCAGCTAATGCTAAAAGTGATGGCGCTAATATGTTACATTTAGATTATTTTGAAAACTTAATGACCAAATTAGTTGCCATTCGCAAAACTGTAAATCAATTTTAATTTTTTATAACTTCAAATGAAACATCCATTTTTAATGGCTGTACTAACTTTTTGTGTTTTTTCACAGTACACCTTTTCGCAAGAAACAGTCGAAAATCCTGAAAAATACACGAGTAAAAACAAAGGTAAATTTTATATTTTTTGGGGTGGAAACCGCGAATCATATTCTAGATCAGACATTCGTTTTAAAGGGGCTGATTATGATTTTACACTTTATGATGTAGCTGCACACGATAAACCAAAAGGATATCATTTGGATTATATTAATCCATCTAGAATGACTATTCCACAAACTAATTTAAGAATTGGATATTTTATTACTGATCATTATAATATTTCAATTGGTGTAGACCACATGAAATATGTAATGTACAATGATAGAACTGTAAATTATTCAGGGTATTATCCAAACGAAGGAAATAATACATTTGGGGAAACAGTATCTGATAATGAATTGTTATTAACAGAAGATTTTTTAACTTTTGAACACACTGATGGTTTAAATTATATAAATACTGAATTTTCTAGAGTTGATGATATTTCTAGTATTTTTCAGTTACCAAATACTGATAAATTTCAAATTAATTTAACAGAAGGGGTTGGTGCAGGTTTATTATATCCAAAAACCAATACACAACTTTTAGGAAAAGATCGATACGATCAATTTCATATTGCTGGTTATGGGGTTTCGGCAAAGGCAGGATTAAATTTTACTTTTTTCAAACATTTCTTCATTCAAACCGAAATTAAAGGCGGATATATTGAAATGAATGACATTAGAACAACTAATAATACTGCAGATAAAGCAGAACAACATTTTTGGTTTTTACAACGAATCATCAGTGTAGGTGGTATTTTTAGAATCTAATAATAACTATTATTCATCATGAAAAAAGGATTGAAAATAATAGCGATACTTGTCATTGGTTTTATAACCTTGTATTTTAGTTTTATAGCTTATACTGGATATTCCATTAAAAATAGTGATGCTTATAAAGTGGCTCTTTCCTCGATCGAAAACAACACACTTATTCAATCTAAAACTGGAGGAATTGTTAGTTATGGTACTTTTCCAAGTGGTTCTATTACTGAAAATGATGCATTACTTATAATTACCGTTAAAGGAAAAAAATCAGATGCAAAAGTAATTGCAATGCTAACAAAACTTTCGGGCAATCACTGGCGCTTGTATCAAATGATGAATGAATTCGAATAAAATAAGCATAAATCAAAAAGAAAAAACTCCGACAGAAATTAATATCTGACGGAGTTTTTTACTTTGTTGTATATCTTTTTACATTGTGCTTTTAATGACTTCCTTCCACTTCAATAGCATCTACATCGATGTTTTGTTTCTTTAACAGCCCTTTCACTAAGACAGCAAACAATGTTAAATAAGCAAAACAAACAACAGCAATAATATACGATTGATGAATTCCAATAATATCAGATAATTTCCCTTGAATTGGTGGAATAATTCCTCCACCTAAAATCATCATTACTAAGAATGCTGAACCTTGAGATGTGTATTTTCCTAATCCTATAATTGACAAACTAAAAATAGATGGCCACATAATACTACACGCTAATCCACCAGCTAAAAAGGCATAAATAGCAACTGTTCCAGTGCTAAACAAACCAATTAACATAGCAATAACACCAAATGTTCCAAAAATGGTAAGTGTTCTTGCTGGTTTATCTTTACTCAAAAAGAACGCTATAATTTGTACGATTACACAAACAACATAATAATACAAAGGTTTCATATCTTTTCCAGAAAGAATATTTACACCTAATATAATTCCAAAAGCAATTAATGGAACAATAATTAATGCAATTGTTTTCTTGATTCCTTGTAAATTAAATACAGTAATTGCGCCAGCCCAACGACCAATCATTAAACTACCCCAATACATAGATATATAAGGCGCAATATCAGATGATTGTAAACTTCCAAACTCTTTCAGTTTTAATAATTCGCCTAAATTACTTCCTATAGCTACTTCTACCCCAACATAAGTAAAAATAGCCAACATTCCTAAAACCAATTGTGGATATTGCATAGCTCCCCAACCTTCTGCTTTCTTTTTTGCTGAGGCATATGAAAATAACAAACCACCTACAACAACTAATAACGCACCTGAAAGCCACATCATTCGTTCTCTTTCAATATCTTTTTTAAGAAGTTCTAGTTGGCTTTGTTTTGCGTCTAATGCTTTTGTGTATACTGCAATTTGATCCCCTGTTAATGATTCTAACTTAGATTTACTTTTTGCAGTCTTTGCTACTGAAAGTTCATATTCAATTGTTTCAATTTGCTTTGCTTCTTTACTTTTATAACTTTGAAAAACTGGTGTAAACATTACTGCCAATAAAATAGTCATGGTAACTAAAGTTCTTAACGCTTTATTTGCCTTTTCCATAGGTTCGTTAGCTATACCACTTGGTACTTTCTTAGAAAAGTAAAACAACGCTGCAGCGGCTATAAAAAGTAATCCAACTCCAATATACAATAACACTACTTTACTTAATTCTAATGCTTTAATTTGCTCATCTGAAATAGATGCAGCAGTTCCAAACAAAGCTAATGCCACAACAATAGGTCCGATAGTTGTTCCAAACGAATTGATTCCACCACCAAGATTAACACGACTGGCACCTGTTTTAGGATCACCTAACAAAATAGCAAAAGGGTTAGCTGCTGTTTGTTGCAATGAAAATCCTAAGGCTACAATAAATAATCCTACAAGCATTCCTGCATAAACACTAGCCTCAACAGCTACAATCATGGCTCCTGCTCCTAATGCCGAAAACAATAATCCGTATACAATACTCTTTTTGTATCCCCATTTACCTACAATATCTTTTCCTGATAAATCACCAAGAGCAAAAAGTAATAAGGCACCAACGTAATAAGCAGTATAAAATGCAAAATCAACTAATTGCGATTGAAATTGGTCTAATGAAAAATAACTTTTACAGAATGGAATAAAAATACTGTTTCCTGCTGCAATAAATCCCCAAAAGAAAAACACCGTAATCAATGTATACAGTGCGGGATAATTTGTTTTAATTTGGTTTGTACTCATAATTTTAGTTTAATTGGTTTGGTTTAATTAGTTTATTAAGGAGAAACGAATTGCCGCTCCTCCTCCATTAGTCAAATTTAATTTAATTTTTGAATTGGAAGTCACTTGTATAGTTTTTATAGCATACGATTTTGGATTTTTTTCCCAATGGGCGTCTTTTCCATCCTCATAAACAGTGGCTTTATAGGTTTTTCCAGGAGTCAAAAAATTTAACTCAATATTAGTTGTGCGAGCATTTTCATCGGTAATTGCCCCTAAAAACCACTCATCTTTGCCTTTTGTTTTTCTAGCAACAGTTAAGAAATCGCCAGGTTCGGCCTCTAAATAAACGGACTGATCCCAATTTACAGCCACATCTTTAATGAATTGGAAAGCATCCAAATGTTTCTCATAATTTTCTGGTAAATCAGCAGCCATTTGTAAAGGAGAATACATTGTAACATATAACGCTAACTGTTTAGCTAATGTAGTATGCACTTGTTCTTTTTTGGCCGCATCATAAACATTCATCTTAATTTCAAAAATACCCGGAGTATAATCCATTGGCCCTCCTAAAAGTCTTGTAAACGGTAAAATAGTTTCATGCATTGGCGGATTTCCAACTGACCAAGCATTAAACTCGTTACCTCTAGCCGCTTCGGCTGCAATGTAATTGGGATAGGTTCTGCTATAGCCTGTTGGACGAGAACTTTCGTGCGAATTCACCATCAATTTATAATCTGCAGCACGTTGTGCAACAAAATTATAATGATTCACCATTGTTTGCCCATCATGATATTCTCCACGTGGAATAATTTTTCCTACATAGCCCGATTTTACTGCCGGATATCCAAACTCCTGCATCAATTCAAAAGCACGATCTAGGTGGCGCTCATAATTGGCAACAGAACCCGAAGTTTCGTGATGCATGATCATTTTAATACCTTTTGATTTAGCATAATCAGTTACTTCTTTCAAATTAAAATCGGGATACGGTATAACAAAATCAAATACATTTTCTTTCCAATTGCCAAACCAATCTTCCCAACCCACATTCCATCCTTCAACTAAAACACCATCAAAACCATGTTTTGCAGCAAAATCAATATAGCGTTTAGTATTAGCTGTTGTAGCGCCGTGCTTACCAGAAGGTTTTAATTGTCCGTCTGCTGCATTTTGTGCATTTTGACTTCCTGCGTAATCCCAAGTAGCTTTACCAATATGCATTTCCCACCAAATTCCGACATATTTCATTGGTTTAATCCAAGAAGTATCAACTATTTTTGAAGGTTCATTTAAATTTAAAATCATTTTTGAACTTACGATATCGCGAGCATCATTAGAAATCATGATTGTTCGCCATGGAGAAACACAAGGCGTTTGTAAATAGGCTTTATCACCTATTGCATTTGGAACTAAGTTTGCTTTAAGATCAAATTTATTGACGTCGACATCCAAATGCATCACCGGATAATTGACTACAGCTGCTTCAAAAATATTGATATAAACACCTGAAGGTGATTTTAGCATCAAAGGCGATTGTACTCTGAATGGACTTGCAATTGACTTAAGTCCAATGCCATTGTTCATGTCTAATTTAGAATTATCAATTTCAGATAATTTTGTTTCATTATAAGCATATTCTTGACTATCATAATCGCCTGGAATCCAAAATGCTTTGTGATTTTCTACTAAATTAAATGTCGTTTTTTCATCGGAAACAATGAAATGATTCAATGATTCTTGTCTTGGAAAATCATATCGAAACGCTACACCTTCATTATAAACTCTGAAAATGATATTAAGTTTACGATTGGTATCCTTTTGCAATAAAAAATAGGTGACTTGGTTATAAGTGTTTTGAATCGAAGATTGTTCACCTAATACGGGTTGCCACGTTTCATTAACCGATTTTGATTCTTGATTTAGTAGTGTAAATCCATAATCCAAAGCGTTGTTATCTTTTAAAGCAATGCCTAACTCGCTATCTTGAATTATCTCTTTATTTAAATATGAAACCTTGTAAATTGGTTTACCAACTGCATTAATTGAAAAATCTACTTGAAGTTGCTTTGATGGAGAAAGCGTCATTTGTGCAAAACTACTCACTGCAAAAAGCAATAAAAAACCTACTATATATTTCTTCATGGAATTATTTTATGATTCAACTAAATTATATTTAACTTTATAAAAATACAGTTAAACTGTAATTCAAACAACAAGTATTATTTATAGTTATTAACGAAAACGTTTTAGTTGATTGAAAAATTAAAGCATTAGCATAAAAAAATCCTAACAAATGTAGGATTCATTTATATTATCGATTGAATTATTTACCATCAACATACTCTTGCAAATAGGAATACTTAGGTGTTAATTTCCCATTTTCAGTCATTTTTGCTCTTTGTAAAATGCCGTCTTTGTCACCATTGAAAAAGGCAGGAATAACATGTTCCATAAACATTTCTCCAAAACCTTCACTGGCATCTTTTGGTAATTCACAAGGAAGATTATCAATAGACATTACCATAATTGAAGCCGGATGCGTGTAAGCAACCTCTTTGTGTTCATTAGGTAAATAGCCAAAAAAAGGATCGGCAATAGTTGAAGCTTTTAACGTACAAGCAATCGGACCGTCAACGTCACAGGAAATATCGGCTACAACTTGAATTTTGTTATCGGGAGCTTGCAACATTTCGCGAGTTAAGATATCGGGTGCTCCATTTCCATGAAAATGCCCTGCAATAAAAAGATCAGTAACTTTCGTAAATCGACCAAAGTCTGAAGTATAGGCAGATGGATTGCTGTAAAAATCAGCTTTACTACTCGGTTTCCCATCTACTCTTTTGTTATAATCCAATACATCAATTTGCGTATATACCGCTTCGGAATAGTTTTTAGTTAAAAAATCTGATGCGGCAACTTGCTTGATTTTCATTCCGTCTAACATTTCTTTAGCGCCCATCCCTACTTTACCATGTCCTGTCAACACAATTTTAATATTAGGCAAAATTTGACGTTTCAATCGCGCAATTAATTCCTCCTGATTTTTTAAGGTTTCGGCTTTAGCCAAAGTAAATAAATCATACTTAATACCAAAAGCTCTTATACCATTATAGGCGCCCACAATTCCAGCATAACGACCAAATCCAATAAGACGTTTGTGATTTTCATCTACGATTGTTTCATGATCGTATAAATCAATATTTTGGGCTAAAATAGCTTGTAATAATTTTCTGTTGTAAGGTTGTTTTTTTATGGTATGCGAAAAGAAAAAATACTTTTTATTCGGAATTAATGCTGCAACCGGAACTTCTTTTACACCGAAAAGCACATCACAATGAGTCAAATCAGTACAAACTTCAATGCCAAGCGCATCATACTGTTCATCTGTAAAAACACGAATGGGGGAACTTTCAACAAATAATTCTGCTTGTGGATAAGTTGCTTTTAAACGAACTAATTCTTCCGGTGTAAATACGACTCTTCTATCTGGCGGTGTCTTTTTTTCTGTAAGGATTCCGAATTTCATTTTTTTATAAAATATTATAACTATAGGGTTTGTGAATGTTACAAATATAACATTTTACTTAACGTGTTGCAATGTTTTTTTCATTGAACTTTTCATTGTAATTTCGCAAAGTTATAATTCTATTG
>JAGOAL010000034.1 GCA_017983975.1 Flavobacterium sp. | reverse complement strand
GTTGGAACCATCCACAACGGAGCAATTTCTGAAATCGTTGACAAAGGGGCTACTGTAGAATTTGGTGACGATATCGTTGCGTTTATTCCTACACGTCACTTAGAAAAAGAAGACGGTAAAAAATTGAAAAAAGGAGATACTGCTGACTTTAAAGTAATTGAGTTCAATAAAGAATTCAAAAGAGTAGTAGCTTCTCATACAGCTATCTTCAGAGAAGAAGAAGAGAAAAACGTTAAAACAGTAACTGAAAATACTTCAGCTCCTGCTCAAACTTCTACATTAGGAGACAATAACGATATTCTTGCTGAATTAAAAGCTAAAATGGAAAAAGGAGGTAAATAATCTCTTAATTTCTAAATATTTTAAATCCCGAAAGAAATTTCGGGATTTTTTATTGTGTATTATATTTGTTTATAGTAATATTGCAATATAATAATTTAAAAAAATATGGGCGCATCAAAATCAGAATCTTTTTCGGTTAAACAAAACGAAATGGCAAAGTTGTTTAAAGCGTTATCACATCCGGCGCGAATAGCCATTGTAGATTACTTGCTTTCAGTAGATTCTTGTATTTGTGGCGATATTGTAAACGAATTACCGTTAGCACAACCCACTATTTCGCAACACTTAAAGGAATTGAAAAATGCGGATATTATCAAAGGAACTATCGAAGGTACGGCCATTTGCTATTGCATAAATCCAGATACGATTGATAAAATAGAAAATCATTTTAGCACAATTGGTCATAAATTAAAAAATAAATGTTGTTGAATTTAATCTAAACGAATCTAAAAAATCATAAAAACTTGTGAGCTTTTTGCTTTCTTAGCGCTCTTTGTGGTTAAAAATATACAATATGTTCGAAAATCTTTCCAAAACTATCGAAACCATCAAAGCGATTTCTGTTTCAGAAGAGCGAAAAGTAGTTTTAAAACCATTAGCAGATTACATTCAAAATAAAGTCGATGCTAACGAAGAAATTCGATTGAACTTCATTTGTACGCACAATTCCAGAAGAAGTCATTTGTCGCAAATATGGGCACAAGCAATGGCGTTTCATTTCGGAATCAAAAATGTTTTTTGCTATTCTGGAGGAACGGAAGCGACAGCGCTATTTCCAAAAGTAGCCGAAACCCTAACCCATCAAGGATTTCAAATTGAAAAAGTATGTCAAGAACAAAATCCGGTGTATGCCGTGAAATTTGATGATAATCAACATCCGATTATTTGTTTTTCGAAAACGTATTTTGACGATTTTAATCCGAAAAGTAATTTTGCAGCCATCATGACGTGTAGTAATGCCGATGAAGGTTGTCCGATGGTTTTTGGAGCTGAAGCTAGATTTCCAATAAAATACGACGATCCAAAAGCCTTTGATGGCACAGAAGTAATGAACGAAAAATATGCCGAACGTAGTTTGCAAATTGCGAGCGAACTCTATTTTGTATTTTCCCAAATTAATTAAATATGAAAAAACGATTAGGATTTTTAGACCGATTTTTAACGCTTTGGATTTTCTTAGCGATGTTAATAGGAGTAGGAATAGGTTATTTTATTCCCAATTCAGCCGATTCCATCAATTCTTTTTCTTCGGGAACTACTAATATTCCTTTGGCTATTGGCTTGATTTTAATGATGTATCCGCCGTTGACTAAAATTGATTTTTCAAAAGTGCCTCAAATGTTTGAAAAGCCCAAGTTGTTATCGGCTTCGTTTTTCATTACTTGGATTTTTGGACCTTTTTTAATGTTTTTATTGGCGACATTCTTTTTAAGAGACGAACCTGAATACATGACAGGTTTAATTATCATCGGAATTGCACCTTGCATCGCTATGGTCATTGTTTGGAACGAACTAGCCGAAGGAAACCGGGAATTAACCGCTGGTTTAATCGGTATCAACAGTTTGCTGCAAGTGTTTTTCTTCAGTTTGTATGCCTATTTTTATTTGGAAGTTATGTTGCCTTTATTTGGAATAAAAGGTTTGGAATTGAATATTACCATTGCAGAAATCGCAACAACAGTTGGCGTTTATCTCGGAATTCCATTTGCTTTAGCAATGATTAGTCGTTATATGATTAAAAAGTATTTGGGTGATAAATTTTTCAACCTACAATTTATTTCGTTTGTTTCGCCTATCACCTTGATTGCTTTGTTGTTCACCATTGTGGTGATGTTTAGTTTGAAAGGGGAGATGATTGTAGATTTACCACTCGATGTGTTGAAAATTGCCCTACCCTTAGTCATTTTCTTTGCCATCATGTTTTTCTTGATGTTTTTTGTAGCGAAGAAAATTGGCGCTAACTATCGCGATGCTGTAGCATTATCGTTTACGGCCTCGGGGAATAATTTTGAATTGGCCATTGCGGTTTCGATAGGTGTTTTTGGCATCAATAGCGGACAAGCTTTTGCAGGTGTGATTGGCCCTTTGGTAGAAGTACCGGCTTTGATTATTTTAGTAAACGTGGCGTTTTGGTTAAAAAGTAAATATTATAAATAAACGCTCAATTTTTTGAAGAGAATTCGCTATCGGGGGAGTAGTGGTGGTTTTACTTTTATTATTCCTCAAAGTCAGGAGACTTTGCGGAGTGCTGATAATATCATTTTAAAATTCGCTGTAATTTTGCGTAATCTCCATTTTGACCAAGTTGTTCAGTATTTCGTTTTGTCCCAATTGTAGAATGTAAATAGCAATCAAAACAAACTTTAGAGATTCCAACAATTTTATTTTGCTTTTTAAAAATTAAAATATCGCGATAATAAGGTTCACAAGCTGCTAATGAAAAATCCCCATAAAATTTTTCACTATAGATGTTGGATAAAGTTTTGATTTTAGAATTGTCTATTTTCCTTCTTTCAGGATATAATCTTTCAATATCATTTATTAAGATTTTATCATCTAGAGATTTCTCTGGCAAATAATTATTTAGTAAGTCGATTAACTTTTTTTCGTCTACTGTTTGGTTTTTCTCCTTTTTTACAATTTCTAGCCATTCTTCTCTCGTAATGCTTTTGTGATAGTGTATTACTTCATTAAAATCAAAAAAAGGTAAAACTCTTAAATTAACTTTAGTGTTTTCTTTTTTTGTTAATGTTATTTGAGTTTTAGTAGTGATGTCTGATTTTCTACAACCTAAAAAGAGTATTGCAAAAAATAAAAGGGAGAATTTTACCATAGTTATTAAAAATTAATTAAATATTGTTTCAGTGGAGCATGAATTATAAATCCGCTCTATTGTGGATAACGTTTCTTAATTTCCGCCCAATTTTTTTGTTACAGTAAATAGTTACTACACCACATAAGCCTTCATTTCCATATAGTATTACATTATCTGGATGCTCTAAAATTTTTATTTCATTGATATTTTTTTCATTAATATATTTCATTATTGAAGATAAATTTTGATTGTCACGTAAATCAAATCTATAATATTTGTCAAGATGGCATATGACAAACAATGTTTGGCAAATATGTCTTTCAGGATCACGCGGATTATCCATTATTATTACTTTTCTATAAAGTGTATCAGAATATATTTTAGCTTTTATAAAATCTAATTTAACTCTTTTTGATTGAATATTTTTTAAGCTATCTAACCAAGCTAAATTTTGTTTTTGCGTTGTGTAAGGTTTATTTTGTGCATTTACCACAAGACTAAGTGTAAAGAATAAACCTAATATTATGTTTTTCATGTATATGCTTTTTTTTGATGAAGTATTTTATAAATTCTTAATAACCGCATGCTCAATTTTCAAACGATTATAATTGATTGAAATGTAAATATAAAAAAAAACGCTCAATTTCTTGAAGTAGATAGCGCGGATTATAAATCCGCGCTATCGTGTTTATTTCTTTTTAATTCGAAATAACAACACTATACTCCATATTAAAAGTAATTGTTGGAGAATATTTAAAATCCCTGATATTGATATTGGATAAAAAGTAAATATAATCATGGGTATTGTAATTGCTCCAAGTAATGTTAACGTAAGCAAAAGATATTTCGACCAATTAAAACCAAATCTTATCAAAATACCTACACCAGCAAAAGTTAATATGCCCAATAATAGTAAGATTATCGAAAATGAATTTTTAACCTGTCCAGGTAACATTATCCAATTTACTATTAATATTCCAACCACTGCAAAAAGTAAGTTTGAAGATTTAAGATAGTTTTGATGTAAATTTTTATTCATTTTATGTTTATTTTTTTATAAATTTCAACTAACTCATCAATAACCCCATGCTCAATTTACAAACGATTATAATTGATTTGAATAAATGTAAATATAAAAAAAACGCTCAAGAAATTGAGCGTTTTAAAATTATTTATCAATGGAGCCTAACACCCGCTTCATGAAATCGTTGAGGGCGGTTTTTTTATCGGCACCATTTTTAATGAGTTGGTTTACTTCAAGTGCACCATACATGTTGGAAATGAGTTCGCCTATTACGTCCAATTCCTCATCTTTTAAGGAAGATACTTCGCATAGGTTTTCCAATACTTCAATGGCTTCTACCACATAATCTTGGTCGTTATCTTCAATAAATTGAGTCAACTGTTTTATAACGGGTAATTTCATATTTTTTGATTTTAGATTTTCGAAGATTGGATTTTCAGACTTCCGAATATCTAGTATCCGAAAATCCTGTCAGCCTATACTACTTCGTTTACCAATTCGGTTAACACTTCAGCTTTGTTGGTTTGCGTTTGATTATGCAATACGCCATTTTTAAAAGTAGCAAATGTAGGCAAGTTGTCTACTTTGGCTAATTTTCTAGATTCAGGAAATTTCTCTGCATCTACAATTAAAAACGGAATACTTTCATTTTGTGAAGCCAATAATTTGAATTTTGGTTTCATGATTCGGCAATTGCCACACCATGACGCCGCATATTGTACCACTACCACATCATTTGAAGCAATTACTTCTGCTAAATTATCTTGTTCGATTTCTGAAAACATAATTTCTTAATTTTTATTTGACAATTTGTCAATGTGCCAATCATTGTCTAATTGACACATTGATAATTGACATATTATTTTAATGAGAAGCTAAATAAGCTGCAGTTGAGTTTCTATCGGCGCTCATAGCGTCTTTTCCTTCTTCCCAGTTAGCTGGACAAACTTCACCTTTTGTTTGAACGTGCGTATACGCATCAATTAAACGTAAATATTCGTTTACATTTCTACCTAATGGCATGTCGTTTACACTTTCGTGGAAAATTTTACCATCTTCGTCAATTAAATAAGTCGCTCTAAAAGTAACGTTAGATCCGTCTAAGATTTCATCATTTAATGCTTCGTTGTATACCCATTCTGCATCTAAAATATCTAAAGCAGCTGATAAGTTACGCGTAGTATCAGCTAATAGAGGGTATGTTACACCTTCAATTCCACCGTTGTCTTTTGCTGTGTTTAACCAAGCAAAGTGTACTTCGTTTGTATCACATGAAGCACCGATAACAGTTGTGTTTCTTTTTTCAAATTCAGCTAAAGCGGCTTGAAAAGCGTGTAATTCTGTTGGACATACAAAAGTGAAATCTTTTGGGTACCAAAACAAAAGTACTTTTTTCTTGTTGTTTACTGCTTCTTCTAATACGTTGATTCTTAAATTGTCTCCCATGTGAGAAATTGCGTCAACTGTAATGTTTGGGAATTTTTTTCCTACTAATGCCATAATGGTATGATTTAAATGTTATTTATTTTCTTCTGCAAATTTACGAATAAAAAAACCACAACTATAGTTAAGTCATGGTTAATTTTTATTTGAATATAGATTTTGTTTATAGAACAGGAATGCAATTTTTCTTTGTACTAATTAATAAAATCCTATATTTGTTTTTCATAAATTTTTCACACTAATACCCAATTAAATATGAATTTTTCAAATTTATTCAGAAGAAAAACAGTTGAAGATATTTTAAAACAAGTAGCCAAAAATGAAGCCGACGGACATCATTCGCTTGGAAAACATTTGACGGCTAGAGATTTAACTGCTTTTGGTATTGCTGCGATTATTGGTGCTGGAATTTTTAGTACGATTGGAAAAGCGAGTGCTGATGGTGGTCCTGCGGTGATTTTCTTATTCATCTTTACTGCCATTGCGTGTAGTTTTGCTGCGTTTGCGTATGCCGAATTTGCTTCTATGGTGCCGGTTTCAGGAAGTGCGTATACGTATTCTTATGTAGCTTTTGGTGAAATCATTGCTTGGATTATTGGTTGGGCTTTAATTATGGAATATGCCATTGGAAATATAACCGTTGCTATTTCTTGGAGTGATTACTTTACGGGCTTACTCGAAAGTGGTGGCTTGCATTTGCCCCAATGGATTCAAATGGATTATTTAACAGCATCTAAAGGGTTTGATGAAGCTACGGCATTAATGAAAGGCGGCAAATCGTTTGAAAATTTATCCGAATCGTTACAATCAGCATACACGGCATGGACAACTTCGCCTACAATTGGTGGTTTTCATTTGGTTGCCGATTTACCTGCTTTATTGATCATTGTCATCATTACGTGGTTGGTATACCGAGGTATGAAAGAATCGAGAAACGCTAGTAACTTAATGGTCGTGGTGAAACTGTGTATCATTTTGTTAGTTATCGCTGTTGGAATATTTTATGTAGATACGGCCAATTGGGATCCGTTTGCACCAAATGGAGTAGGAGGAATATTAAAAGGTGTATCGGCTGTTTTCTTTGCTTATATAGGTTTTGATGCCATTTCTACTACTGCTGAAGAATGTAAAGATCCACAGCGCGATTTACCAAAAGGAATGATGTGGGCCATTATTATTTGTACGATTCTATATGTGGTTATAGCTTTAGTTTTAACCGGTATGGTCAATTATGCCGATTTAAATGTGGGCGATCCATTAGCTTTTGTGTTTGAAAAACTCGATTTAAAATGGATGTCGGGAATCATTGCGGTTAGCGCTGTGGTCGCTATGGCAAGCGTATTATTAGTGTTTCAAATGGGACAACCACGTATTTGGATGAGCATGAGTCGTGATGGTTTATTGCCTAAACGTTTTTCAAAAGTACATCCAAAATACAAAACGCCTTCGTATGCAACTATTGTTACTGGTTTTGTAGTGGCAGTTCCGGCTTTGTTTTTAAATTTGACAATGGTTACCGATTTATGTAGTATTGGAACCTTATTTGCCTTTGTATTAGTATGTGCAGGAGTTTTGGTATTGCAAAATAGAACCGATATTCCTCGTGGAAAATTTAAAACGCCTTATCTAAATTCAAAATATGTTTTTCCAGTGCTTTTAGTAATTGGAGTTTCGATTGCTTTATCAGTAAATAAGTCGGCTACAATGGATTTTATTACCAATGAAAAACAAATTAATGAAGCCAGCACGATAGTAACTTCACTTGAAGAATCACAAACAAAAGCAGTTTTAGCTTACTTGCAAGAGAAAGGTTTTGTAAAAGATACTAACGCCGATTTAGAAGAAGTGTTGAGTTCAATATCGGAAGATGAAGCAAGGTATAAAAATGTTGTCGATGCAATGCCAATCGATGATAGTTTAAAATATGAAAGTGGTTTTGCCCTTTTCAAACACAAAATTCCTATGTGGATTTTCTTAATTTCATTATTGTTTTTTGCCGTATGGTCTTGGCGACAAAATTTATCTTTAATTCCATTGCTTGGTTTGGTAAGTTGTTTATACATGATGGCTGAATTGAGTGTGTGGAATTGGATTTACTTCACCATTTGGTTACTCATCGGATTAATTATCTATTTTAGTTTTAGCCGAAAAAACAGTAAGCTGAATTTGGAAAATAAATAAAAAATAAGCCCTCAAATTAGTATTGAGGGCTTTTTTTATTGGATATGTTTTAAACTATGTTTAATTCTTTCATGCATTCGCGCATCATTTGATAGGTGCGTTCAATATCATTATCAAGTCCTATTGAAAAACGAATCAAACCATCGGTTAAACCCATTTCTGCCTGTTCTTCTAATGGAATTTCAGAAGAAGTAGAAGTCCCAGGCGCGCTAAATAAGGTTTTATAAAAGCCTAAACTAACCGCTAGATAACCTAAATTACGTTCTTGCATCAATTCCATCAAGGCATTGGCTTTATCTAAAGTACCAACATCAATAGTCATCATGCCACCAAAACCATATTCTGGGTTAATCATCGATTTATAAATGATATGACTTGGGTGACTCGCTAATCCGGGATACACCGTTTTAATGCCGTCTGCTTCAAATTTGTTAGCCAAATACATTGCATTATAGCTGTGTTGTTTCATTCTAATGTGCAATGTTCTCATGTTTTTCATCACCGAAGCCGAACGTAAACTATCCATCGTTGGTCCTAATAACATACTTGCGCCGTCATTCACATTTTTTAAACTGTTGATGAAGTCTTGTGACGCACAAACCACACCTCCTACAGTATCACTACTACCATTGATGTATTTAGTTAACGAATGAATCACAATATCTGCACCTAATTTTGCAGGCGCCACTGATAAAGGCGAAAAGGTATTGTCAACCACTAATTTTAAATGATGTTTTTTAGCAATCTTTGCCAAAGAAGCAATATCAGCAACTTCTAACAACGGATTACTTACGGTTTCACAATATAATACTTTTGTGTTGGGTGTAATTGCAGCTTCTACAAGGTTTAATTTTGTAATGTCAACAAAGGTAGTTTTGATGCCCATTCTTGGTACAAAATTCTTCAAAAACGCATACGTTCCGCCATAAATGGTGCGACTGGATACAATATGATCACCATTGCCACATAATTGCAATAAAGTAGGCGTAATGGCGCCCATTCCTGAGGCAGCTACATTTGCTGATTCGGTGCCTTCCATTGCAGCTAATGCCTTGTCTAAGTATAAATTACTCGGCGATGAATGTCTGGAATACAGATAACAGCCCTCTGCATTTCCTTCAAATGTATCAAACATCGTTTTGGCTGAAAGAAAAGTATAAGTAGAACTATCAGATATTGAAGGGTTTACGCCGCCAAATTCACCAAAATATTGTAAATCTTGAATTCTGTCCGCGGGATTGAATTTTTCCATAACTTTGTAGTTTAGATTTTGAATAGATTTCAAATTTCTGAAAACATAATTAAATTTTCAATAGATTTGATTAAAATTAGTTTTTTATTCATTAAATATTAATTTTTGCAGTTTATAACACTATAATATCCCAATATTTAAACCAAAAACAATATTTTTAACCTTAAAATTTTCCCTATGGATGCAATTGACAAAAAACTATTAGGATTACTTCAAGAAGACACCAAAAAAACAACGAAAGAATTATCTATGATTTTAAATCTTTCGGTAACAGCGGTTTATGAACGAATAAAAAAATTGGAACGCGAAGGTGTTATCCGAAATTACGTAGCACTTTTAAACAGGAATAAAATCGAAAAGGCTTTTGTGGTTTTTTGCCATTTAAAATTAATTCAGCATACAAAAGATGTAATACATACTTTTGAGAATGAAGTAATTCGATTAGATGAAGTTACAGAATGTTTTCATGTGAGTGGCGATTATGATTATATTTTAAAGGTAAGTGTAAAAGACATGGATGCGTATCGCGAATTTATGGTAACTAAACTTACAGGTTTACAGCACATAGGTAGTACTCATAGTTCGTTTATGATTGGTGAAGTAAAAAATTCAACAGCGTTTGTATTGTAAAATTAGCTATAATAATTTACCAATTTATCTGTAAATAATTAATTCAAAAAGCGTTACTTTTGTATCCGAATTTAAGTTAAACAACAAACTTTATATAATATCATGAGTCAATTTGATGTAACCATTATAGGTTCTGGACCTGGAGGATATGTTTCAGCAATTCGCTGTGCCCAATTAGGATTTAAAACTGCAATCATTGAAAAATATGCAACGCTTGGCGGAACGTGTTTAAACGTGGGATGTATTCCTTCAAAAGCATTGTTAGCTTCTTCGCATCATTATGAAGAATTACAACACTTTGCCGATCACGGAATTGAAGTTTCGGGAGAAGTAAAAGTGAATTTAGAGAAAATGATTGCTCGTAAACAAGCAGTTGTAGATCAAACTTCGGGTGGGGTTAAATTCTTAATGGATAAAAACAACATTACGGTTTTTAACGGAGTAGGTTCGTTTGAAAGTGCTACTTCTGTAAAAGTTACAAAAGAAGATGGTTCATCGGAAATCATCGAATCAAAAAATATCATTATTGCTACAGGTTCTAAACCATCTAGCTTACCATTTATCAAATTAGATAAAGATAGAATCATCACTTCTACTGAAGCTTTAAAACTGAAAGAAGTGCCTAAACACTTAGTCATCATTGGTGGTGGAGTTATCGGAATCGAATTAGGACAAGTATATTTACGTTTAGGAGCACAAGTTTCTGTAGTAGAATTTATGGATCGAATCATTCCAGGAATGGATGCGTCGCTATCTAAAGAATTGACTAAAGTGTTGAAAAAACAAGGCATGAAATTCTATACGTCTCACAAAGTACAATCAGTTGAAAGAGCAGGGGATGTAGTTACCGTTAAAGCAGAAAATGCAAAAGGAGAAATCATTACGTTAGAAGGAGATTATGCATTAGTTTCTGTAGGGCGTCGTCCGTATACCGATGGTTTAAACACTGAAAAAGCAGGTGTAAAAGTTACCGAAAGAGGTCAAATCGAAGTCAACAATCATTTACAAACTTCGGCTGCTAATATTTATGCAATTGGTGATGTCGTTCGTGGAGCGATGTTAGCGCACAAAGCGGAAGAAGAAGGAGTTATGGTTGCTGAAATTATCGCAGGACAGAAACCACATATCGATTATAATTTAATTCCTGGTGTTGTGTACACTTGGCCAGAAGTGGCGGCTGTAGGTAAAACAGAAGAGCAATTGAAAGCCGAAGGTATCGAATTTAAATCGGGTAGTTTTCCATTCAAAGCTTTAGGAAGAGCAAGAGCAGGTGGCGACACTGACGGATTTGTAAAAATCTTAGCCGATGCCAAAACAGACGAAGTTTTAGGAGTTCATATGATTGGTGCTAGATGTGCCGATTTAATTGCCGAAGCGGTTACCGCTATGGAGTTTAGAGCCAGTGCAGAGGATATTTCAAGAATGTCTCACGCACACCCAACGTTTGCAGAAGCTATCAAAGAAGCTGCTTTAGCGGCAACTGAAAATAGAGCATTACACGTGTAATAAATAATTTACAATAAATGAAAATCCCAAATTCAATTGAGTTTGGGATTTTTTTGTTGGGATGGATTGAAAATCTGCGCTATCGGGATATTTTCTTGCAGGACAGTCTACTCGATTAGTGGCAGTTTCTATTTTATCTCGTACATTTTTTTAAGTGTTTCCTCAATGTTCTGTGTCAAAATTGTAGGAATGTATTTCTCTCTTGGTGTTCCGTTAATGTGGTAAAGTCTTTCTGTCGGAATTTGAAAACCAATTTTTGTTTCTGACATCATAAAACTATTGATTGCTCCTAATAAACCTGCCATTTCAGTTCCAATAATTTTTGCTCTTTTGAATCCATCAAACCCTATAGCAATTCCTTCTCCCATACTTCCTGTCCAATGTCCAACCAAAACAAAAACTTTCCCTTCGAATTGTGCTTTTCTTGGTGTAACATATTCAACCCATTTTCTTTTTGTGTCAAATTGTTTTTCATCAAATTCGTGTTGTTGGTAATGTAATGTTTTACGTATAAACCGTCCCATAATGCATCTTGCCACTGTTGAATTTCCACCACTTGGTGTTTGTGTTAAGTCAATAACTAAATTTTTATATTGTAAAATACTATCAATGGCTTTATCAAATTCTTCAATGATATTATTATTGCCTAATGCATCATTTATTTTAATATATGCTGTTGTGTTGTTTAGAATTTTTGCTTCGACCAAATTTTTATTATCGGTCAATTTCAAACTGTCTGGGTTAAATGCTAAATGATTTCCATTTCTGCTTATTGTGATTTGTCGCTTTATGTTATGTGTTCCTGCAAATAACATATTGATTGCGTATTGATACATTTTGTCTGTATGCTGTGTTGTGTATTTTGGCAAAAACTGCCCAACTTGTTCTGTAACTGGTTTACCATTAAAAAACAAAATTTCATCTCCAATTTTTAGCCCTGATATTTCTGCTCCAAATCCTTTTCGTAAGTCAGAAATAAAATATTTGTCATTTTGTTTTTGAACAAACATATCTTGTCCGCTTGGAATTATTCTGTTTGACGAATTTAAGTTCGTGTTTAAAGAAATATGTCCATTATGGAACTCATTTAATACTGTCTCCATAAACCTTATAAATTCGCTGTCGGTCGTAATTTGTTTTACTTGTGGCTGATAAATTTCTTTTACTCTAGTCCAATTTATTTGTTGTTGGTCAAAGTAAGCGTAGTTATTATTAACATCATTCCAAAATTCGTTAAAGTCTTTTTCATACTTCGTTTGTCCAAACGATAGGTTGGCTATGAATACTGTCAATATTGTCAAAAAGAATTTCATTGAATAAATGTCTGTTTATTGTTTTGAGTGGTTGCAACGAAATTGCCACTAACTCGTTTATATGTCTGACAAAATCATATTTAGCTACCCAATTTTAGGTCTATAGGTATGACAAATATCAATTTTATCTTTTTTCAAAAATAAAAAAAAATCAAATACAATAGTTGTTTAATACAATCTTAAAAAAAAATCTCTAGTAGCATTTGGTATTTTTATCAAAAAAATCTTAATCTTTAAATAAAACTTTATAGGAATCCCAGTGTGCGTATATTAAGAATAAATTAGCACCCAAAACAAAAACAGCCACAGGTACTTCTGAAACTTGAGTAACCGTATGAATTAGAAAAATATTGATTGAAATTGGCAATAAGGCTAAAAAAGTTACTTTCATAAATTTACCACTCAATAAACTTATTCCAGCAATTAATTCAACGGCTTTTGCTAAGGGTAACAAGTACTTTGAAGCCATGACACCGGTCATAAAAGTCAAAAGATTTCCTGTTGGTGCTTCCGCTTCAATTAAATTAAAGAAATACGTTACAGAAGCAAATACCATAAAAGCTCCTAATAAAATACGAATGATTAAAATTGCAATTTTCATAATTTGTTTGTTTTATTGGTTAATCTATCAAATATAAGAAATATTTGTTTTGAAAATTGTATTTTTGAGGTTCTAATAAAGGCAGATTGAGAACAACTAGTACAAAAGATATTTCATCCTTTCCAAATTTTAAAACGCAATTACTGCATTGGGCTAACCAATTCAGGGAGGTTGTTCTTTTAGATTCAAATGCCTATCATCAAAAGTATTCGAGTTATGATGCGGTTGTAGCTGTTGATGCTTTTACTTCAATTAAAACCGATTATGAAAATGCATTTCAAGATTTGTATCAGTACCAAAGTCAAACGAAAGATTGGCTATTTGGCTATTTGTCTTACGACGTAAAAAACGATACCGAAGAGTTACAATCTAATAATTTCGACGGATTAGCCTTTCCCGATTTGTTTTTCTTCCAACCTAAAAAGTTGTTTTTAATCAAAGGAAATCAAGTTGAAATGCAGTATTTACGAATGTGCGATGACGAAATGGAAGCTGATTTCGAAGAAATTCTTTCAACAACACCCATCACCCATTGCCCATCATCCATCACCATAAACCAGCGCATTTCTAAAGAAAACTATCTTTTAAAAGTTTCAAAAATGCTCGAACATATTCAGCGTGGCGATATCTATGAAGCTAATTTTTGTATGGAATTCTATGCCGAAAATGCTAAAATTGATCCTTTAGAAATTTATCATAAATTAAATACTATTTCTGAACCACCTTTTGCTGTGTATTTCAAAAATCAGGAGCATTATTTACTTTCTGCTTCGCCTGAACGTTATTTGCGAAAAGAAGGTACGAAAGTTATTTCCCAACCCATTAAAGGCACATCCAAGCGAAATGAAAATCCTATTTTAGATGAGCAATTAAAATCTGATTTAGCGCAAAACGAAAAAGAACGTTCGGAAAACATCATGATTGTTGATTTAGTTCGAAACGATTTATCACACACCGCTACAAAAGGAAGTGTTCAAGTAGAAGAATTGTGCGAAGTATATACGTTTAAGCAAGTACATCAAATGATTTCTACAATTGTTTCCGAAGTAGAAAATACGACTTCACCTGTTGAAATCATCCGAACGACTTTTCCAATGGGAAGTATGACCGGTGCGCCTAAAATTTCAGCTATGCAAATCATTGAAACATTAGAAGAAACGAAACGCGGATTATATAGTGGAGCAGTGGGTTATTTTACTCCGAATGGCGATTTTGATTTTAATGTCGTAATTCGAAGTATTTTATATAACGCTAAAAATGAGTATGTTTCGTTTTCTGTTGGAAGCGCTGTAACGTCAAAAGCTATTCCTGAAAATGAGTACGAAGAGTGTTTATTAAAGGCAAAAGCCATGTTTGAGGTTTTATCTTAAGAGTATGAGAGAACAATTTGCACAACATATTAAGACTAATTTTCCGTTTCTTTTAAACGAACCCTTTTATATTGCCGTTAGTGGCGGAATTGATAGTATGGTTTTAGTTCATTTGTGTGTCCAACTCCACTTGAATTTTGAAGTTTTGCATTGTAATTTCATGTTAAGAGGTGCCGAAAGTGATGTAGAAACCCAATTTATAGAATCATTTTGTAGTTCAAAAGGTATTCCATTCCACACTAAATATTTTGAGACCAATATAATAGCAACCAATAATAAAGAATCAATTCAAATTACCGCTAGAAATCTTCGGTATCAATGGTTTCAAGAAATGATAGCCCAATCACAAATAAAGTATGTTGCCACAGCACACCATTTAGATGATTCACTAGAAACAGTTTTAATTAATTTTTCCAGAGGAACTGGTTTAGAAGGATTAACCGGAATTCCTGCTCAAAATGGATATGTTGTCCGTCCGTTGTTGCCTTTTTCTAGATTGGAAATTGAACATTTTGCAGCAGAAAATCAAATTCAATGGCGAGAAGATTCGAGTAACGCTTCCGATAAATATCTTCGAAATAAAATTAGACATTCCATCGTTCCTTTATTGAAGGAAATGAATGCAGGATTTTTAGATTCGTTTCAAAATACAGTACATCATTTGCAACAAGCAGAAAGTTTAGTTGATGATGCTACTCGATTAGTCTATGAAAAAGTAGTTGAAGAGAAAGAAAATCAACTCGAAATCAATTTGGCTCAATTACTAAAATTCCAAAATTACCAAGCCTATTTGTACCAATGGCTGAATAAATACGGCTTTTCAGCTTGGAATGATATTTATGATTTGGTCGAGGCACAATCTGGGAAACAAGTCTTTTCTGAAACCCATGTTTTGTTGAAAGACCGTGAGAAATTAATCCTTTCCGAAAGAAAACACAACAATAAAGAAGAAGTTTACACAATTGAATCGATAACTTCTAAAGTTAATTTTCCCTTAAATCTTACATTGTGTAAGGTGGTTAACTATTTAGAAACCGATTCAAATTGTATATTTGTAAATGAAGAGGCACTAAAATTTCCGCTCACGATAAGGAAATGGCAAGAAGGCGATTATTTTTATCCCGCTGGAATGAATGGAAAAAAGAAATTGAGTAAGTATTTTAAAGATGAAAAATATTCGCTTTTAGATAAAGAAAATCAATGGTTGTTGTGTGCAGAAGACCAAATTATTTGGATTATTGGTAAGCGCGCAGACAACCGATTCATCGCAAACGAAAAAACAAAAAACCCTATAAAAATTGAATTAAACTAATGAGAAAAATCACTTACATTTTATTATTAATAACCTTTTTTGCTCAAGGTCAAATCTTAAATCCTGTAAAATGGAAAAGTAAAGTAGTTCAAAAATCCGATACCGAATTTGAATTGGTTATGGAAGCTACCATCGAAAATGAGTGGCACATGTATTCGCAATATACTCCAGATGGAGGTGCACTTCCAACGGTTTTTGATTTTAAAAATATCAAAGGAAATTATACTTTAGTAGGCAAAACAAAAGAGAGTGCGTACAAGAAAGTATTCAATGATATTTTTGAAGTGGATGAATATTATTTTGCTAAAACGGCTCAATTTAAACAAGTAATTAAAGTTACAAATACCAAATTGAAAGAAGTTAAAGTGTATGTTGAATACCAAGCCTGTAAAGAGCAATGTATTCAGCAAGATAATACGTTTACTTTTCAATTACCTGAAATCAAAATAACGGATGATCAAGCCGTTTCAACTGCTGCAATTGCATCTGATTCAACTACTCAAAAAGTTGATACTGTAAGTGCTGTTCAATCGTCGAATGTATCTGAAAATCAAACATCACAAAATAATGAAGCACCAGTTGAAGAGAAAAAAGGGCTATGGTCAATTTTCTTTTTGGCGTTTATTGGCGGTTTTGCTGCTTTGCTTACACCATGCGTATTTCCAATGATTCCAATGACCGTTAGTTTTTTTACCAAACAAAGTAAAACAAAGGCAGAAGGAAAGAAAAATGCAATTTTATACGGGGTTTCAATCATATTAATTTATGTGATTTTAGGTTCATTAGTAACCGGAATATTTGGCGCCGATTCATTAAATGCGTTATCTACAAATGTGTGGTTTAATCTAATTTTCTTCGGACTTTTAGTATTTTTTGCGGCTTCTTTTTTAGGTGCTTTTGAAATTGTATTACCTAATTCTTGGGCTAATAAAGTAGATCAACAAGCCGATCGTGGTGGATTTATAGGTATTTTATTCATGGCATTAGCATTAGCTATAGTTTCGTTTTCTTGTACGGGTCCAATTGTAGGCACATTATTAGTGGAAGCAGCTTCAAAAGGAGGATTAGCACCAATTGTAGGAATGCTTGGTTTTTCATCGGCATTAGCCTTACCATTTATGTTATTTGCAATGTTTCCAGGTTGGATGAACACGTTACCAAAATCAGGTGGATGGTTGAATACCGTTAAAGTATCATTAGGTTTCTTAGAATTAGCTTTAGCTTTTAAATTTTTATCAAATGCCGATTTAGTTGTTCAAGCACACTTATTAGAGCGTGAAGTATTCTTAGGAATTTGGATTGCTATTTTTGGAACTTGGGCTGTATATCTGTTTGGAAAACTTACATTACCTCACGATAGTCCAATGTCGCACTTATCAATTGGCCGATTATTCATGGCAATTTTTGTAACCATATTTACGATTTATTTAATTCCTGGACTTTGGGGTGCACCTTTAAAAATTATTTCTGGATTTCCACCGCCAATGACTTATAGCGAAAGTCCGAATGGAATAGGAACTTCTTCAGCAAATACTAAAACAACTATTGATTTACCGGAACATGCGCATTCTGGACCACACGGAATTATTGCTTTTCATGATTATGAAGATGGAGTAGCGTATGCCAAAAAAGTAGGAAAACCTATTTTATTAGATTTTACAGGTCATGCTTGCGTGAATTGTCGAAAAATGGAAGATTTTGTTTGGTCGAAACCTGAAATTTTATCTCTATTAAAAGATAAAGTAGTTTTAATTTCATTGTATGTCGATGATAAACGTGAGTTACCAAAAGAAGCTCAATATGTATCTAAAGAAACAGGAAAAGAAATCGTAACTATTGGAAATAAATGGAGCGATTATCAAATTACACGATATAAAAACAATGCCCAACCTTATTATGTAATTTTGAATTCAGATGGTGAAGATATTTCTAAACCTATAGGCTACACACCCGATGCAATTGAATACAAAAAATGGTTAGAAGAAGGCATTGCAAAATTTAAAAAATAATAAAAAATCCCGAGTAATCGGGATTTTTTTTAATCTTCATTCTCTAATGTAAAAATTGCTTCTACATTTTTTTCAAAGTATTTTGCTAATTTTAATGCTAATACTGTTGATGGAACATATTTGCCTTTTTCCATAGCATTTATAGTTTGTCTGCTTACGGAAATTTCTTTTGCTAGTTCTTCCTGGGATATATTTTTTATTGCTCTTAAAACTTTTAAATTATTCTTCATCGCTATTAAATTTATTCAATTTATAGATTTGATAATGGAAACGAATAATAAAAAATAATAATAGTGTAAATAAATTATAAAAAACAACATTCAAAAAAGTAAATCCATAAAGTAGCGTTGTAAAAATAATTATTAATAAATAATTAAAATAAGTAGCCCAAACTAAACTTTCGTATCTAATTTTAGATATAAATTCATCTTCATTTTTTAATTTAGAAAAACCAATTAAAATACCACCAACAATTAATCCAATTAATATTATCTCATCAATTATATGATTTTCAATAATTTTAAAATAATTTTGATTGTCAAAAAGTTGTATTTCTGCTAATGCAAAAACTTTAATTTTCAATATTTGACTAAAAACCTCAAAATTCATACTTAAAAGTATTGCTCCAATTAGACTAGGTATGAAAATTATCCATCCAATTTTTTTCCATGAATTAGGAAATAAAAAATTTGTTTTCATAGTTTTATATTTTAAAAATTATTTTCAAATGTAAAGTTTATTTTACATATAGACAAATAAAGTTTACAAAAAATATTATTTATATATTCAAAAACTTTTCTATATTTGCATCTATAT
>JAGOAL010000033.1 GCA_017983975.1 Flavobacterium sp. | reverse complement strand
CATTGGTGGAGAACCATTTGCAGTGAAGGTTGTTGGTTCAATTCATGGAGGTCTTTTCTTGGTGCTAGTACCGTATATTGTATATGTTGCACGGAGAAATAAATGGACAAAGAGTCTTTTATTTTTTGCATTGATAAGCACGACATTGCCTTTTGGAATGTTTGCTTTAGAGAGAAAGCTAAAGAAAAATCATTAATCTTTGCTAAGTTCTCAGTTTATGATTTTACCACGCGCAACTTTTCTCATATTGTTGCGATTACTTAATATATAAATATGAGTTACGTCGCAGAAAAAAAAGATACCTTAACAGGACGAAAGCGTCTTCGAGATAAATAATTTCTCGTAAAAATAAATAAATTGATCTTATATGAGACAAAGTCTTAAAATGATGATAAAAAAAGAAAAGTTTAACCCCTCAATAGTGGGTTTTTTTATTAATCATAATTTTAACATTAGGAGGCAATTATATATAAAAATAAAAAAGTTTGCACCCGAATTAAACGGTAGGGTATTAGATTTTGGTTGTGGGTCAAAACCATACAAACCATTGTTTTTGAATATAAATGATTACATTGGAGTAGATTATTTAATTGAAGGAAGAACCGAAAATATTGATGTGATTGATTTTTTTTATGATGGAAAAAAAATCCCGTTTGACGACCTTTTTTTTGATGGAATTATTTGCACCGAAGTTCTCGAGCATGTATTTAATATTGATGAAGTTTTAACAGAACTTAATAGGGTTTTAAAGTCAAACGGCAAAGCTATTATAACTACTCCTTTCATGTGGGAAGAACATGAAATGCCCTACGATTTTGCCCGATATACAACGCCAGCATTAGAATTTTTGTATAAAAAGCATGGATTTAATGTAATACAAAAAGAAAAAGCTGGAAATACTATTCTAGTACTTTCACAGTTCATAATCAATTATTTTAAAAATATTTCCCCAAAAAATAAGATAATAAGACAGTTATTACTTTTACCTATTATTTTTTTATGTAATTGCTTTGGCAATTTATTTTCGACGCTATTACCTAAAGATCAATCGTCTTATTTCAATAATGTTTTTTTAATTGAAAAAACAAAATAATAAAATAATAAATTTTACGTTTAAAGCATACAAATTAGAAGTACCGATTTTGAAATAATAACAATTTATGAAAAGAATATTAATTACAGGCGCAGCAGGATTTCTTGGTTCGCACCTTTGTGATCGGTTTATTAAAGAAGGTTATTTTGTTATCGGAATGGATAATTTAATCACTGGCGATTTAAAAAATATAGCTCACCTATTCAAAGATAAAAACTTCGAATTTTACCACCACGACATCACAAAATTTGTTCATGTACCCGGTAAATTAGATTATATTTTACATTTTGCATCTCCAGCGAGCCCTATAGATTATTTAAAAATTCCCATTCAAACCTTAAAAGTTGGCTCGTTAGGAACACATAATTTATTAGGGTTGGCCCGAGTAAAAAAAGCACGAATTCTTATAGCTTCTACTTCAGAAGTTTATGGTGATCCTTTGGTCCACCCTCAAACAGAAGAATATTATGGTAATGTAAATACCATTGGTCCTCGTGGCGTTTATGATGAGGCAAAACGTTTTCAGGAATCGATAACAATGGCCTATCATACTTTTCATGGCGTGGAAACTAGGATTGTGAGAATTTTTAATACTTACGGACCTAGAATGCGATTAAATGACGGACGCGTTATTCCGGCTTTTATAGGTCAAGCACTTCGTGGCGAAGATTTAACTATTTTTGGCGATGGAAGTCAAACACGTTCATTTTGTTATGTTGATGATCAAGTGGAAGGAATTTTCAGATTATTACATTCCGATTATCATTTACCCGTTAACATTGGAAATCCAGACGAAATTACAATTAAAGATTTTGCCGAAGAAATTATCAAATTAACCGGAACCAATCAAAAAGTAGTATATCACCCACTTCCTATTAATGACCCTATGCAAAGACAGCCCGACACTACAAAGGCAAAGGAAATATTAGGTTGGGAAGCAAAAGTTTCAAGATCAGAGGGGATGAAAATAACATACGATTATTTTAAAACACTTTCTGCGGAAGAATTATTAAAAGAAGAACACAAAGATTTTACAAATTACATCCATTAATTGAAAAATAAAACTGGTAGATACTCAGCTTATATAAGACCCATCCAAACTGTTTTAGATTTATTCATCATAAATTTATTGGTTATAGTTTGCATGGATTCTGCCATGATTAATTTTGGTTATCATTTGTTTGTTTCCATATTTTGGTTAATAATTTCTTATTATTCAGGTTTTTATGAAGTGTATCGTTTTAGTAAGGAAACAGAAATATTTGGCAAATTATTAAAACAAATTTTTTTTACTAGTTTAATTAATTTCGTTTACATAGGATACACATATAAAGATCATTCAAATAAAGAAATTCTCTTATATATTTTCATAACGTTTATTGTTGTCAGTTTTTTCAAATTTTTAGTTTTTTTTCTTTTAAAAAAATATAGAACTCGATATAAAGGTAACATTAGAAGTATAATTATTGTTGGCTCAAAACAAAAAACAATTGAATTAGTTAATTACTTAAACCACAACACGCACTTAGGTTACATTATAAAAAAACAATTTGATATTAAAAACAATAAAGAAACCACAATACAAACTGTTTTTGAGTTTATAATTGACAATAAAATTGAAGAAATATATGCAGCTTTAGATGATTTATCAAAGAATGAAGTTGAAAACCTAATAGAATTCACAGATAATAATTTTATTACATTAAAACTTCTACCAGACAATAAAAGCACCTTATATCGAAATTTGGCTATTCAATATTATGGTATAATTCCTATTATTGTACTTAAAAAAATTCCTTTAGAAATTGACATAAACAATAGAATAAAAAGGAGTTTTGACATAATTTTTTCATTATTAGTGATACTTTTTATATTGTCATGGTTAACGGTCATCTTGGGATTATTAATCAAACTAGAATCAAAAGGGCCAATATTTTTTAAACAAAACAGGCCTGGTTTTAAACAGAAAGATTTTTTGTGTTATAAATTTAGATCTATGATGATTAACAAAACAACAGAAATAGAGGCCACTAGAAATGATCCCAGAGTAACCAAAATAGGAAAATTTATTCGCAAAACCAGTTTAGACGAACTACCACAATTTTTTAATGTCCTAATTGGCGAAATGTCTGTTGTTGGACCAAGACCACACCTTTGGTCACAAAACAGAGCATATGGGAATAAAGTAAAAAAATATATGATTCGTCATCACGTAAGTCCTGGCGTAACTGGTTTGGCACAAGTAAGAGGATTTAGAGGTGAAATCGAAACCGATGAAGATATGATAAACAGAATAAAATATGATGTTTTTTATATTGAAAATTGGTCAATTTGGATGGATATTAAAATTATAATCCAAACAGTTATAAATATTTTCAAAGGAGAGGAAAAAGCCTATTAAACTTTTTTTTCTATCGAAAACGAAGTATTTTTGCCAAACAACATAACTACACAACATAATGACAATTTTTTTACTAGGTTCAGGTGGTCGCGAACATGCACTAGCTTGGAAAATGCTTCAAAGTCCAAAATGCACTTCTCTTTTTGTAGCTCCAGGAAATGCTGGAACAGCAACAATTGCTACGAATGTTTCATTAAATCCAAATGATTTTGAAGCCGTGAAACAATTTGTGCTTCAAGAAAAAATTGAAATGGTTGTGGTAGGGCCTGAAGACCCTTTAGTATTAGGAATTTACGATTATTTTAAAAACGATACTCAAATCAATCATATTCCTGTCATCGGACCTTCAAAAATAGGAGCGCAATTAGAAGGAAGTAAAGAATTTGCCAAAGAATTTTTAGTAAAACACAATATACCAACTGCTCGTTATGAAAGTTTCACTAAAGAAACCGTAGAACAAGGGTGCCAATTTTTAGAAACTTTAGAAGCACCTTACGTTTTAAAGGCTGACGGACTAGCTGCAGGTAAAGGAGTATTAATTTTGTTGGATTTAGAAGAAGCAAAAACCGAATTACGAAATATGTTGGTGGGGGCTAAATTTGGACAAGCGAGTTCAAAAGTAGTCATTGAAGAATTTTTAGACGGAATTGAATTAAGTTGTTTTGTTTTAACCGACGGAAAATCATATAAAGTACTTCCTACTGCAAAAGACTACAAACGCATTGGAGAAGGCGATACAGGACTAAACACAGGCGGAATGGGAGCAGTGTCACCAGTACCATTTGCCGATGCGGTTTTGTTAGAAAAAATTGAAACTCGAATAGTAAAACCAACTATTGACGGCCTTCAAAAAGACGGTATCGAGTATAAAGGATTTGTTTTCATCGGGTTAATCAATGTAAAAGGCGAACCAATGGTCATTGAATACAATGTACGAATGGGCGATCCGGAAACAGAAGTGGTAATGCCAAGATTAAAATCTGATTTAGTCGAAATTTTTGAAGCAATTGGCAATCAAGAATTGGATAAAATTACATTAGAAATCGACGAAAGAGCAGCTACTACGATTATGCTGGTTTCTGGCGGTTATCCGGAAGATTATGAAAAAGGAAAAGAAATTTTTGGACTAGAAAACATTACCGATTCGATACCCTTCCACGCAGGAACAAAATTAGAAAACGGGAAAGTTGTTACTAATGGCGGTAGAGTTATAGCGGTTACTTCGTATGGAAATGATTTTCAAGAGGCCATAAAAAAATCTTATCAAAGTATAGCAAAACTACAATTTGATAAGATGTATTATAGAAAAGATATTGGTAAGGATTTGTAATGCTTACCAATAGCTAAAATTATTATTTTAAAAACGAATGAGCAGTCGTGTCTTGCTCGTCTTCATTGTTTGCTTTAAAAATATTTAATTGTTTAATCCAATAACTCATTGCTACACAACAAACGATTATAAATAACCAGTTAATTACGTTAGCAGTCCACCAGTTAGATAATTCTAATTCACGGAGCATATCCATTGGAACAAATAAAAAGTCAACAAAAAGACTTGCAATTCCTTCAAAAAATGATTTCATTTTGATAAAGTATTATATTTACACCACAAAAATATAAAATATTCGCATGATAGCAAGTGTTTTTGGTAAAACTAGACCATTTAATTATTTAACCATTGGAATTTTGTTATTGGTGTTCTTTATTACAAAGACACTAATTACTGCTGAAACCAATGCTTCTTGGCTATATTTTGCTCAAGAAATTGGTTTATTTGTTGTAGTATTTGCTTCTGCTTTTTTAATCAATTTTATTGCACTCAAAAATGAATTGACAAAAGGAAATAATTATGCATTACTGCTGTTTTTTGTTTTTTTACTTTTTTTCTCTTCATATTTTCAAAATAAAAATATAATTATTGCTAATTTCTTTTTGTTATTAGCCTTAAGACGACTTATTTCTTTGAAATCACTATTGGCAACAAAAGAGAAAATTTTCGATGCTTCTTTTTGGATTCTGTTAGCTGCTTTGTTTCATTTTTGGAGTATATTATACATAGTTTTGGTTTTTATTGCTATTATTCTTCACGTTTCTAGAGATTATAGAAATTGGGTGGTTCCTTTTATTGCTTTGTTAGCTGTAACTATTTTGTTTTTTCTTGCCAATAGTTTTCTGGACAATTCTTTACTGAATTCTTTGACAAGTAAAGCGTATGTGAGTTTTAATTTTTATTATTTTGATAATTTATATCAACGTATGGCGTTGGCATTATTTGCTGCAATAAGTTTGTTTTTCTTTGTGTCTCAAATTTTTGATATTCCTAATAAAGCACTAAACATGCAATCGTCTCATAAAACGATACTGTTTTCATTTCTTTTAGGCGTTGGAATATATGTGCTTTCAGCGAATAAAAACAACGGAAGTTTGGCATTTTGTTTTGCTCCTCTAGCAATTATTGGCGCAAATCTAATAGAGAAAATAGACAACAATTGGATTAAAGAAATTATCGTGTATGCCCTAGTAATTTGTGCAATATTTTTCTATGTAATGCAATTATAATTTACTTCCATAGGCTAAATCACCAGCGTCCCCTAAGCCGGGAATAATATAATTTTTTTCATTTAATTTTTCATCTAAAGCCGCCACCCATAAATGGCAATTTGAAGGCAGGTTTTTTTCTAAATAAGCTATTCCTTCTGGTGCCGCTATCACTACTGCAATGTGTATTTCTTTGGGTTGGTGTTCCAAATGTAATTTTTGTAAAACCGCTACAATAGATTGTCCAGTGGCCAACATAGGGTCAATTAAAATAAGATTTTTTCCTTCGAATGATGGAGCTGCTTGATATTCTACTAAAATATCAAATTCATCATCGTTGTTATAATGATGACGGTAAGCCGAAACAAATCCGTTTTCTGCTTCATCAAAAAAGTTCATAAACCCTTGATGCAATGCTAAACCAGCACGCAAAATCGAGCATAAAACTACAGGTTCAGCTACTGTTGTAGTATGTTTAATCCCTAATGGCGTTTGCACTTCAATATTCTTATAATCGAGCGTTTTGCTCAATTCATAGGCCATTATTTCTCCTATCCGTTCAATGTTTTTTCGAAAACGCATGCTGTCCTTTTGGATGTTCACATCACGAATTTGCGCTAAAAAATGATTAAGAATACTGTTCTGATCCGAAATATAATGAATGTGCATCGATTTTATTTTTTGTAATTCAGGTTAAAAGTACAAAAAATCGCTATTTTTGTACCAATTTAAAAGCTATTATTATGTTTGCCGAATTTGCGTTTCCCATTTTTGAACAAAGTATCAAAACATATCACATTGTAGACGATGTGTATCAACCAGTTGTAAATCCTTTTGAAAAAGGAACCATTGAATATTTGTTATTTGCAAAAAACTGGGTAGACACGGTGCAATGGCATTATGAAGACATCGTTCGTGACCCAAATATTGACCCGGTTGCAGCTTTAGATTTGAAACGTAAAATTGATGCTTCAAACCAAGTTCGAACCGACATGGTGGAGTACATTGATAGTTATTTCTTAGATAAATATAAAAATGTTCAAGTAAAACCAAATGCAAAAATCAATACCGAAAGTCCGGCTTGGGCAATCGATCGTTTATCTATTTTAGCTTTGAAAATTTACCACATGAATGAAGAGGCAACTCGTGCTGAAGCTACGGCAGAACATAGAGCAAAATGTCAAGAAAAATTAAATGTTTTGTTAGACCAAAAAAACGATATGTTTACTTCAATCAGTCAATTAATTGAAGATATTGAAGCGGGCGACAAATACATGAAAGTGTACAAACAAATGAAAATGTACAACGACGAGGAGTTAAATCCGGTGTTGTATCAAAATAAAAAATAGTATTCTATTGCTATCTAAACCAAAACATATATTGGTAATAAGGCTCTCAGCCATGGGTGATGTCGCAATGACAGTTCCTGTGTTGAGAGCCTTAGTTTTACAACATCCCGACGTAAAAATAACGATCGTTTCCAGACCATTCTTCCAACCTTTTTTTGAAGGCATTCCGAATGTGAATTTCTTTGGAGTAGATTTGAAAGAACGCCACAAAGGTTTCTTCGGTTTATTCCGATTATTTTCAGATTTACGCAAATTGGATATTGATTTGGTTGCCGATTTACACAATGTGCTTCGTTCTAAAGTAGTTCGAACATTATTCGCGTTAAGCGGAAAAAAAGTAGCTGCAACCCATAAAGGTAGAACCGAAAAAAAAGCGTTAACTAGTTTGACCAATAAAATTTTTGCTCCAGTAAAACCAATGGTAGAAAGACATGTGGATACGTTCAACCAACTTGGATTTTCAATAGATTTAACGAATCCTCAATTCCCAGAAAAAGCAATTTTATCGGAAGAAATTTTTTCAATCACAGGAACAAAAAACCAAAACTGGATTGGAATTGCCCCTTTTGCACAATACGAAAGTAAAGTCTATCCAACCGATTTAATGCAACAAGTAATTGACGATTTAGCTAAAAATAAAAACGTTAAAATCTTCTTGTTTGGAGGTGGTGCAACAGAGATTCAGAAATTAAATCAATTACAAAACAACCACGAAAATGTCATTATTGTTGCAGGTAAATTTGCATTTGAAGCCGAAATACAATTAATTTCCAATTTAGACGTGATGCTTTCCATGGATTCTGGAAACTCACATATTGCGGCAATGTTAGGCGTAAAAGTCATTACACTTTGGGGGGCCACCCATCCTTTTGCAGGTTTCAAACCGTTTAATCAACCCGATGATTTTTGTTTGACTGCAGATAGAGCGCAATATCCATTATTGCCAACCTCCATTTATGGAAATAAAAAAGTAAATGGCTATGATGAGGTAATGCGAACGATTTTACCTTCTCAGGTCATTGAAAAATTAGAAAAAGAACTTAATAACTCTTTTTTTAATTAACCTGCAATTAGACTGAATTTTGCGTTTACAATTTTATTCTCTTTAATTTTAAAAGATCCCAAATAGGAATGTTCAGGACACCAATCTAAGTCTTTTACATATGTTGCTTCACTAACTTCTAAAATAAAAGAACCGTATGTTATATTATATGAAATTTTAATTCTGTCTTTACAGTCACAATCAAAATTTTCAAATAAAACTTCTTTTTCAAATTCTTTACCGTTTTTTAAATCTTCAATCTTAATATCTTTTAAAAAATCATCCAAAACCTTATAATTAAATGGGGTTTTTGATTGTTTGTTAAAAGAATCAAATAAGGTTTTAATTTGAGATTTGTTAAAATTTTGACTTAAACTAAGATTACAACATAGTAAAGTACCAGACAGAAATAATATTATAAAAATGCGATTAAACATCATCAAAATCAATTTTAATGGTTGTCGTTGTTGGATATGCTTGACACGCTAAAGTTAATCCTTCGGCTACTTCAGCATCATTTAATATTTGATTTTTCTTCATTTCCGCAGCACCTTCGGTTATTCTGCAAATACAACTGCTGCAAATGCCACCTTGACAAGAATACGGCACATCTAAACCTTGCTTCAAAGCCGCTTCTAATAACGTTTGTTTCTGACTCATTTCAAAAGTGGTTTCTTCACTATCTACCAAAATTGAGATTTCAGTGTGACCATCTGCCCCACTAGTTGCTTCTTTATCGTTTGAAGCGGTAGAAAACAATTCGAATTTAATATCAGATTCGGAAATGTTGTTTTCTTTCAATGTATTTGAAACCAAATTGATCATTTCTTCTGGTCCACACAAATAGAATTTTGCAAACTCCATTTCGGCATGTTTATTTTTCAAAATAAAATTCACCGTGGTATGGTCGATTCTGCCAAGTAAAGCGTTATCTGCGGTTGATTGACTGTACACATATTGCACAAACAAACGACCTACATATTGCAATTGTAAATCGTGTAATTGGTTATGAAAAATGGTGTCTTTTTCCGATTTATTTCCGTAAATCAAGACAAATGTGCTATTAGGTTCTTCTTCTAAAACAGATTTTAAAATCGAAAACACAGGTGTAATTCCGCTTCCAGCCACAAAAGCGGCGTAGTTTTTTTGACGATCTGTTTTGGGTTCGAATGTGAATTTTCCTTCAGGAGTTCCTACTTCTATTACATTTCCAACGGCTAGTTTTTCATTAGCAAATTTTGAGAAAAATCCATTTTTAACCGATTTAATTGCGATGCGCAATTCGCCACTTTTGGGCGCTGAACAAATGGAATAGGCTCTTCTAATTTCTTGTCCGTCCAAAGTAACTTTTACGTTTACATATTGTCCGGCAACAAAGGAATAATTGGATTGTAGTTCTTCAGGAACATTAAAAAGAATCGAAACGGCATCTGCAGTTTCTTTGATGATTTCTTTAATGCTTAATTTATAAAATGATGACATGTGGTTTAATTTTTGACAAAAATACTACTTATCAAGAAAATAGAAGATAGAAATTAGAAAATAGATTTTCAGATTTTCGGATTTTTGAATTTTTGAATTTGTTCTTGAACTTGAAAAAATACAAAAGAATGTTATGCATAAGAAAATTATGTATATATTTGTTTTTTGAAATTTAAAGTAAAATGAAAAATTCACAATTATACAAAGGCAGTTTAAACACCATCATCATGAAGCTTTTAGAAGAAAAAGGCAGAATGTATGGCTATGAAATTACGCAGAAAGTAAAAGAAATTACCAAAGGCGAATTGCATATTACCGAAGGCGCGTTATATCCTGCGTTACATAAATTAGAAGCTGAAGGATTGCTCGATGTTGAGGTAGAAAAAGTAGACAATCGCTTACGAAAGTACTACAAACTGACCGAAAAAGGCACCACAGAAACCGTAAACCGTTTGTCTGAATTGGAAGAATTCATCAAAAATATGCAGACTATTGTTAATCCTAAATTGAGTTATTGAGATGAGTCTAACACAATTACAACTCGACATAATCGATCGTTTTTTAGAGCAGCATCAACTCGATTTTCTTGATTTTAAACTAGAAATAAAAGATCATTTGGCCACTGCTACAGAAGAATTGATGAAGGAAAAAGTAATTCCTTTTGAAGAGGCTTTATTATTAGCTGTCGAACCTTGGGAAATTGAGTTACAAGTAAAAAAATATTGGTTAATTAGTAACGAACGCTTGTTTCCAAATTTCGTGATTCAGAGAATAAAATATAAAGTAGCTTTTCATTATGGAATGGTTATGACAGTTGCCATAATTGCCACTTTTCTTGCGTCCAATTATTTAATTGAAAACCAAAAACTATTCAAATATGGTATAGGTTTTTGTGGAATCATTTATTTTCTTTTACGTAGAATAATGAACCATAAGAAAATAAAAACCAGTTATCGCTTCCATTTTGATTATTTCTATTTACCAGTTTTATTAGTGTTTGCTTATTTTTTTGTGTTCAAATTGTCCTTTGTTTACGCTAATTTCATTGGGTTTTTAGTCATTGCCAATTTTCCATTTACGATGTATTATTTTTTGAAACACCAACAATTTGTTAAGAAATATCAATTAACATGAAACTCACCTCACAAAATATCCAATTCATAGACAATTATCTAAAAAACAGCGAAGTAATTTATTATGACATTCGTATGGAAATGATCGACCATGTGGCAACTGCATTAGAACAAAAAATGAAAGCTGAAAACTTAGATTTTTACGATGCTTTCAAAAGTTATATGGTTGTTCACAAAACAGCTGTCTTGAAAAATAATAAAAAAAGGCATGGTTACTCTTGGGAACCTATCAAGCAATTTTTGTTGTTTTTAATATCGCCTATTAATTTAGTTTTTGGTGTATTCTTATTTTTAATTTTTAATTATTTTGATATCAATCGGATTTTTACTCCAAATTTTGAATATAAAGAAATGGTTATTATACTAATTCTTTTTTTGTTTGCTTTTCAATTTTTTTATTTTAGGTATTATCTAAAGAAAAGATTTTACAGAGTTGAAAAAACTGGAAGCACACTCGCTCTCATTTATTGGCTTCAGCTTCTTTTTCTTCGATATCATGAAACAGAAACTATACCTAAAACAACTTTGTTTGTTTTCTCATATTTACTTTTTGGTTATGTTGCATTTTTTATACAAGAATTAGTGAAATTTCACAAACACCGATTTAATTATATTTAGCATGAAACTCACCCCCGAACAAATAGAACGGCTGTATCTATTCACGCGCCAACATTACGTGGAATGGTACGATTTACAAACCGAATTGGTAGATCATTTGGCCAATGTCATTGAAGCACAATGGCAAGAACATCCAAAACTATCGTTTGAAGAAGCCTTACAAAAAGAATTCAAAAAGTTTGGCGTGTTTGGGTTTATGGATGTAGTAGAAAAGCGTCAAGCAGCTTTAAATAAAAAATACAACGGAATTATTTGGAAGCATTTCAAAGCCTTTTTTACCATCCCTAAAATCATTTTAACAGCAACTCTTGTGGCAGTAACCTTCGCGCTTTTAAATGTGACTTTGTATAAATCAGAAGTAGTTTTGGTGGCTTTTGGAATAATCATTTTAAGTTTCTATTCTTTTATTATATATTTTGCAAATAAAAACAAAAAAACCAATTCAGCGACGCATAAAAAATGGCTGTTAAAAGAAATTATTTTGGGTCGTTCTTCTATTGTTGGAATGATTTATTTGCCAATTCAAATCATACTTCGTTCCGAAAAAGTATTAGAAAATTCTCTTGGTGTTTTAGGCGTTAGTTTTCTACTCGTTTCTTTGATATTAATAGAATACATCATGGTTATAGAAATCCCTAAAAAAGCAGAAGCGTATCTGAAAGAAACGTATCCCGAATATACTTTAGTAAACGCAAATTAAATTCTGATTATGTCATTCTGAACTCGTTTCAGAATCTCAGTTGGATTAGAGAAACTGAAACAAGTTCAGTTTGACAATACCAAGGTGTTATTCCATAAACAACGCTTTTAATTCCGTTGCTTCGTTGGGTTTCATTTTTCCGGCTAAGACCAAACTTAATTGTTTTCTGCGTAATGCTGCCGCAAATCGTTCTTTTTCTAAATCGGTTTCAGGAACAATAGGCGGAACAGGAATAGGTCTTCCGGTTTCATCAACTGCTACAAACGTATAAATGGCTTCGTTGGCTTTATTTTTAATCCCTGATTCTCTGTCTTCAATCCATACATCAATAAAAATTTCCATAGAAGTATTGAAGGTTCTGGAAACTTTAGACTCTACAGTTACTACACTTCCTAACGGAATAGCTCTATTAAATGCCACATGATTCACCGATGCCGTTACACAAATTCTACGCGAATGTCTTCTTGCTGTTATACTAGCAGCTCTATCCATTCGAGCTAATAATTCGCCACCAAATAAATTATTCAACGGATTGGTTTCTCCCGGCAATACTAAGTCGGTTAACGTGGTGACTGATTCTGAAGGAAATTTTGGTTGCATTGTTTTTTTTGCAAAGATAACGAGGAATTAGAAAATAAAACACATAAAAAAATCCCAAAACTGGGATTTTAATACTTTTTATGCAATGTTGCTTTTAGTCGATCAACAACCAAGCTTCTGCATTATGTGATTTTTGTATCGCTCTGCGTTCTGATTGTGCTTCGTTAAGTGTTTTAAAACTAGCATATACAACAGGGTATAATTTGTGTTTATTCAACGGAAGCATTTTAGCGTTTTCAAAACCAGCAGCATTAAGTTCTGCAATCGCTTTATTAGCATTTTCTTCGCTTCTATAAGCGCCAGCCACCAAATGATAAGGCATTTTTTCTTCAACAATAGCCAATTCTACCGATGGAATCGGATTGGAAAGCATAAAAGTAGCTTCCTGAATTTGTTGTTGCACTTTTTCTTGCACTTTTTTCTCAACAATCAAAGTTTGCTCCATTACTTGTTGATCATAATACATTTTATAACCAAAAGTTCCAGCACCAAACATAACTGTAAAAACAGCCGCATATTTTAAATAAGAATAATTTCTTTTTCGTTGAGGTGTAAAAATAATCGGTGCTCTTTCTTCTAAAGCCTCTACTTCTTGTTTTAATTTTTCTCTTGTAATTTCAGGAGAAACAAAAGAAGTTAGCCCAAAAGCATCGGTTAAATAATTAATGGTATTTGCAGGTTCAAAAACCCAATTCATTTCATTATTAACAGAAATTTCACCTATATTTTTTAACGCTAATCGGTTGCGATTTTGTAATAAATATGTCCATTCAGTTACAACATCATTTATTTTTATAACCGCTAATTCATAAGACATTTTTTCTTGTAAAGCCACATGATTAGCTAATAATCCATCGTTATTTTTTACATTTGCATTAAATGAAACTACCTTTTTAGGCGGAAAAAACGAACTCGCACTACCAGTAACATGAGCCGATACGGTTTCAGTTAAAAACGCACCAAAACCAGGTACGGTTACGCACTGATAACGATATAATAATTCGGAAATGTGTTTTTCTATCTGCATAACAACAAAGTTAGATAATCAATACTAATTTCAAAATTTTATTAACAAAAATTATTAACAATTTGATTTTTGTTGTAAATAACTGGAAGCGAGTGGCTTGCGTTTTTTTGGTTTCCATGTTCCTGCTGTCCGCTCTACAGGGTGCCGCTCCCATCAGGGCTAATTAGGTTTTCATTTTCTTTTTTGGTCTTTGTGTTCTATGTAAAAATGTATTTTCTTGAGCGGTTTTGAATTTTTTCTAAATTTTTATGTGGTAAAAAATCTTTGTATTATTCCTAAAAACCACTATTTTTGTTTTCAATTATAAGCCAAATTAAATTTTATATCCGCCATGACACAGTCAGAATTGTACCACACGCTTGCGCTCATGCAAGTGGAAGGAGTAGGAGATGTAATCGCCAAAAAACTCATCCAACATTGCGGAAACGCAGAAGCAGTCTTTACTTCAAAAAAATCCCAACTTCAACAAATTGACGGAATCGGTTCGGTTGTAATTAAAAATTTACAAGATAAATCGGTATTTGTAAAAGCAGAAGCCGAAATCCAATTCATTGCGCAAGAAAATATTTCAACCACCTATTTTCAAGAAGAAAATTATCCCGAACGATTAAAACACTGTTATGATAGTCCGGTACTTTTATTTCAAGCAGGAAATATTAATTTACAAAACCGTAGAGTGATTAGTATTGTTGGTACGCGCCAAATTACGACTTATGGTGTGGAATTTACCAAAAAATTTATGGAAGAAATAGCGCCATTAAATCCTATTATTGTCAGCGGTTTTGCTTATGGAGTAGATATTTATGCCCATCAGATGGCAATGGATTGTGGCTTGCAAACGATAGGTGTATTAGCACATGGTTTGAATCAAATTTATCCCAAAACGCATAAAAAATACATGGCAAAAATGGAACAAAACGGCGGCTTTTTAACCGAGTTTTGGAGCACTAGTAAACCAGATAAAGAAAATTTCATCAAGCGCAATAGAATCGTAGCTGGCATTAGTGAAGCCACACTTGTAATTGAAAGCGCCGAAAAAGGCGGATCATTAGTCACAGCAAATTTAGCTAATGATTACAACCGAGATGTATTTGCAGTTCCAGGAAGAACCACTGATAAATATAGCCAAGGATGCAATAACTTGATTAAAACCCAACGCGCTAATTTGCTAACATCGGCGGCAGATTTGGTGTACATTTTAAATTGGGAATTGCAACGCGAATCACAAAAATCAGTTCAAAAACAATTATTTATTTCTTTAACGAATGAAGAACAGAAAGTCTATGATTATCTTCAAACATCAGGAAAAGAAATGATGGACATTATTGCTTTAGAATGTGATTTCCCTATTTATCGCATTTCTTCTATTTTGTTGAACATGGAATTAAAAGGAGTAATAAGGCCTTTGCCGGGTAAAATGTTTGAGGTGGTTTTATAAAAAACCTCAAAAATTAGACAGCTAATTGTTGAGGTTTTTATATGTTATTTTATTAGTATCCCAGTTTTTCTCTAACTCTTTTCAAAACACCATTCGCTACAGTACTTGCTTTTGCGGCGCCTTCTAGTAATAATTTATCAACCGCTTCAAGATTATTGATATAGTAATTGTATTTTTCTCTTTCAGATGCAAATTTAACTACCATTAAATCATAAAGTGCTTGTTTGGCATGACCATAACCATAATTTCCAGCTTCATATTTGGCACGTAAATCGGCAACTTCTTCAGTAGAACCTAACAATTTATATAAAGCAAACACATTGCAAGTGTCTGGATTTTTTGGCTCTTCAAGTGGTGTACTATCGGTTTCAATGCTTTTTATTTGTTTTAAAAGCGCTTTATCGTCTACAAAAATATTGATGAAATTATTTCTTGATTTACTCATTTTTTGACCATCTGTTCCCGGAATAATCATAATTTGCTCATCTATTTTTGCTTCTGGTAATACAAAGGTTTCACCCATTTGGTGATTAAATCTTGAGGCTACATCACGAGTAATTTCAATGTGTTGCAATTGGTCTTTCCCTACAGGAACAAAGTTTGCATCATATAATAAAATATCGGCAGCCATTAACATCGGATAGGAAAATAATCCTGCATTAACATCGTCTAATCTGTCGGCTTTATCTTTAAAAGAATGTGCTAATGTTAAACGCTGAAACGGAAAAAAACAGCTCAAATACCAAGAAAGTTCAGCCGTTTGAGGCACATCAGACTGGCGATAAAAAACTACACGATTTGTATCTAAACCACAAGCAAGCCAAGCAGCAGCTACACTATAGGTGTTTTGTCTTAATTCTGCACCATTTTTGATTTGCGTAATCGAATGCAAATCGGCAATAAAAAGAAAAGATTCGTTATCAGGATTTTTTGCCATTTGAATAGCAGGTAAAATTGCGCCTAATAAATTTCCTAGGTGAGGGGTTCCTGTACTTTGAATTCCGGTTAATATTTTTGCCATTGTTATTTTTTAACGCAAAGACGCAAAGTTATTCGCAAAGCTTCGCAAAGTTTTTTAATTATTAAATTGAATTGCAAAGGTAAAGTAAAAACCGAAAAGTAAAAAGAGAACGGTTTTATTAAAATGATTACTTTTGGGATGTTATTAATTATACGATAATGGAATTTATAAAATATCCGCTCACATTACTGTACCGAATTTGGTTTTATGTATTAGTTTTAGTTCTGATTATTATTTTATTTCCGATCATTTTTGTTACCATATTAAGCGAAAAAACTTATCCACTGTTTTTTAAAATAGCTAGATTATGGGCTAAAATAATTTTAATTGGAATGGGATTTAATTACAAAATCAGCGGCGATGCTATTTTTGAAGAAGGGAAAAGCTACATGTTAGTGGCCAATCATACGTCAATGACCGATATTATGCTGATGCTAGTTTTAGTGAAAAATCATCCGTTTGTGTTTGTTGGAAAAAAAGAATTGGCTCAAATTCCCATTTTCGGATTTATCTATAAAAGAGTTTGCATTTTAGTTGACCGAAGCAATAGTAAAAGCAGGTATCAAGTTTTTGAACGCGCACAAAAAAGAATTCAACAAGGACTAAGTATTTGTATTTTTCCAGAAGGCGGTGTGCCAGATGAACATATTGTTTTAGACGAATTTAAAGATGGTGCATTTAGAATAGCTATTGAACATCAATTACCAATTATTCCGATGGTATTTTTTGATAATAAAAAACGTTTTTCTTATACATTTTTCAGCGGAAGCCCAGGAAAAATGCGTGCTAAAATTTTACCAATTATAGAAACAAAAGGAAAGACGTTAGATGATAAAAATGAAATAAAACAACTAGTAAGGCAAAGTATTTTAAAAGAATTAGAAGAATAGATTTAAAATAAAAAATCACGCTCAAGGCGTGATTTTTTGATTATGCATTATTTTCTTTAATGGTCTCTTTAATTTTTAATTCAAGTTCGTCCATTAATTCTGGATTGTCTTTAATTAAAACCTTAACAGCATCTCTACCTTGTCCTAATTTTGTTTCACCATAGCTAAACCATGAGCCACTTTTCTTGATGATTTCAAACTCAACTGCTAAATCAAGTACTTCTCCTACTTTAGAAATTCCTTCACCATACATAATATCAAATTCTGCAGTTCTAAATGGCGGAGCAACTTTGTTTTTTACAATTTTAACTTTGGTTCTATTTCCAAGGACATTATCGCCATCTTTAATTTGAGTTGATTTTCTAATATCTATTCGAACTGAAGCATAAAATTTCAACGCGTTTCCTCCAGTAGTGGTTTCTGGACTTCCAAACATTACCCCAATTTTATCACGCAACTGGTTTATAAAAAACACAGTACAATTGGTTTTGTGAATAGCTCCAGTTAATTTTCTTAAGGCTTGAGACATTAATCGGGCATGTAATCCCATTTTACTATCTCCCATATCGCCTTCAATTTCGCTTTTTGGAGTTAAAGCAGCTACAGAGTCAATCACGACAATGTCTACTGCACCTGAGCGAATTAAACTTTCGGCAATTTCAAGCGCTTGTTCTCCGTTATCAGGTTGTGAAATGATTAAATTATCAATATCAACTCCTAATTTTTCGGCATAAAAACGATCGAAAGCATGTTCTGCATCAATAAATGCTGCAATTCCACCTGCTTTTTGAGCTTCAGCAATGGCGTGTAAGGTTAACGTAGTTTTACCAGATGATTCTGGCCCATAAATTTCAATGACTCTACCTCTTGGGTATCCATTTACACCTAAAGCTAAGTCTACTCCTAATGAACCCGAAGAAATCGATTCAATTTCTTCAACGGCGCTATCGCCTAGTTTCATTACAGCTCCTTTACCATAGGTTTTGTCAAGTTTGTCTAACGTTAATTGTAAGGCTTTTAATTTGGCTTCTTTATCTGCACTCATAATAAGATTATTTTTCGTAAAAATACAGCTTTTTTTAATTGTTCCAAAAAATGTTAATATGTTTTTGTTTTTATAGATTAACAAAAAAATTTATCAAAAAATTATATATTTGCAACCGAGTTCTTCCACTTAGAACTCCTACATAATTTCTCACTTAAACGTTTATAGCATGCAACTGTACAACACCTTAAGCGCAGAAGAAAGAGCCGAGCTGATTGATCAAGCTGGTAAACAAAGACTTA
>JAGOAL010000007.1 GCA_017983975.1 Flavobacterium sp. | reverse complement strand
CATCGTTAGTTACTTCACCGGTAATTTCGCCAAAGAAAAATAAAGCACTTCTGATGTCAATTGCCATTAAATCAGATGAGATTCCAGAGTTTAAGCCCCATTTCACTTTCCGAATTTCTTCTAACGCTTTTAATAATGAATCATAATGACGCGTGTTGGTTACAATGGTTTCATTATTGCGTAAAGCACCCGTATTTACAAAAGAAAGTAAGGTATTTTTAAGTTCGTCAATACCTGTTTTTTGTTTTGCACTTAGGAAAAGTATATTTTCAATGGTAGCTTGAATATTGTTTTTTTGGTCTTCCGAAAGCAAATCAGCTTTATTAGCAATAACTACTATTGGTTTTAATGGAAACTTGTTTTTAATTTTTTCGAATTCAATTTTAACGGCTTCTAAACTTCCAGCTTCCATCATCCATCTTCCATCCAAAATAAACAAAACCACTTGTGCTTGCTCAATTTTCTCAAATGTTTTTTGAATTCCGATGCTTTCTACCACATCTTTTGTTTCGCGTATTCCTGCGGTATCTATGAAACGGAAACCTATACCTGCAATCACCAATTCATCTTCAATGGTATCACGAGTTGTTCCCGCAATGTCAGAAACTATGGCGCGTTCTTCGTTTAATAAAGCATTTAATAGAGTTGATTTTCCAACGTTTGGTTCGCCCACAATGGCCACCGGAATTCCATTTTTAATTACGTTTCCAACTGCAAATGAGTCAATTAATCGTTTCAGAACAAATTCAATTCGATTAATTAATTCATGAAAAGCGGTTCGATCGGCAAATTCAACATCTTCTTCGGCGAAGTCTAATTCTAATTCGATTAAGGAAGCAAAATTTAATAGTTCTTCACGTAATTTGGCAATCTCGTTACTAAATCCACCGCGCATTTGTTGCATGGCAATTTGATGACTCGCCTCGTTGTCGGAAGCAATTAAATCGGCCACAGCTTCAGCTTGTGATAAATCTAATTTTCCGTTTAAAAAAGCACGTAAGGTAAATTCTCCAGCTTGCGCCATTTTTGCACCTTTACGAAGCAATAACTGAATGATTTGTTGTTGAATAAAAACAGAACCGTGACACGAAATCTCTACAACATGTTCGCCAGTGTAAGAATTTGGACCTTTAAAAATGGAAAGCAAAACTTGATCCAACACTTTAGTATCATCAACAATGTGACCCAAGTGTATTGTATGCGTTTTTTGCGTAGTAATGTCTTTTCCAGAAACCGATTCAAATACCTGAGCCGCTATAGTTATAGCCTCTTTACCAGATAATCGAATAATAGCAATAGCACCTGCACCAGATGGCGTGGCTAAAGCAACTATGGTTTCTTGTGGAATCATGTTTTTAATTTATTGTGCAAAGATAAATCAAAGTTAGAAGTTAGAAGTTGGAAGTTAGAAGTTTTTTTGTAGTTACACAAAGTTACACAAAGTATAGCACGAAGATACACTAAGTTCTTCTTTGCATTAAAAAAATCCGCGAGCATCAGTTAAATTCGTTTCATCCGTGTTCCCTTGCGTTTAATTTGTTACACAAAGTCACACAAAGTGTGGCACGAAGATACACCAAGTTCTTCTTTGCATTAAAAAAATCCGCGAGCATCAGTTAAATTCGTTTCATCCGCGTTCCCTTGCGTTTAATTTGTTACACAAAGTCACACAAAGTGTAGCACGAAGATACACCAAGTTCTTCTTTGCATTAAAAAAATCCGCGAGCATCAGTTAAATCTGTTTCATCCGCGTTCTAAAAACATATAATTTGTTCAAGAGATGCTTTCAGCATGACAAACTATGCGGCTAGTCTTATGTGTCTAGGTGTTAAAAAAAATCTGCGAGCATCAGTTAAATCTGTTTCATCCGCGTTCAAAAAAATCTTTGCGTTTAAATAAAAATTAAAAAACCACTTTCACATTGCTGCTCAGTGGTTTTTAAGTTAAGGTTGGTTTAGATTTTTATTAATTGCTCAGCATAACTGGCATTACTAACATAGTTACGGTTTCACCTTCGTCTAATCCATCAACAGGAGTTAAAATTCCTGCACGGTTTGGCATCGACATTTCTAATTGAATTTCGTCGCTAGACAAGTTGTTCAACATTTCGGTTAAGAAACGTGAGTTGAACCCAATTTGCATGTCATCACCTTGATAATCACAAGTCAAACGCTCATCTGCTTTATTAGAATAATCAATATCTTCTGCCGAAATATTTAATTCGGTTCCGGCGATTTTTAAACGAATTTGGTGCGTCGTTTTATTAGCAAAAATAGCTACACGTCTTACCGAGTTTAAAAATTGCACTCTATTGATTAATAATTTATTTGGATTCTCTTTTGGAATAACCGCTTCATAATTTGGATATTTTCCATCAATTAAACGACAAGTTAACACATAATTTTCAAACGAAAATGTTGCATTTGCATCGTTATATTCGATAGCTACTTCAGCATCAGAAGCGCCTAAAATTCCTTTAAGAATATTTAATGGCTTCTTAGGCATAATAAAATCGGCAACTTGCGATGCTTTTACATCGGTGCGAGCATATTTTACTAATTTGTGAGCGTCAGTTGCTACAAAAATCAGTCCCTCTGGTGAGAACTGAAAGAAAACACCGCTCATTACTGGGCGTAAATCATCGTTTCCAGCTGCAAAGATAGTTTTGCTTACTGCAGTTGCTAATACTTCGGCAGGAACAATTGTTTTTGAAGGATCGTCTAAAACTACTGCTTTAGGAAATTCTTCTCCTGGTGCGTATGCAATTGCATATTTACCCGAGTTTGAGCTAATTTCTACTGTAGAATTGTCTTCAACAGTAAAAGTAAGCGGTTGCTCTGGAAATGTTTTTAAAATATCCAATAAAAGTTTAGCAGGAATTGCTACACTTCCTTGACTTTTAGAATCGATTTCTAACGTTGCCGTCATGGTGGTTTCTAAATCGGAAGCCGAAACTTTTAATAAGTTATTGTCTAATTCAAACAAGAAATTATCAAGAATAGGTAAGGTGTTACTACTGTTAATTACACTACCTAAAACTTGTAATTGTTTTAATAAATACGAACTTGATACTATAAACTTCATCATCATGTATTTTAAAATCGTTATTGATTTTATGTTTTACAAATATATTCTAAATCTAATCAAAAGCAAAAACAAATTATCAACAACTAACGGCTGTATCTTTTTTTGCGTAAATAGGTAAATAAAAAGCCAAAGATTGCTAAAATAAGTATTGGTAATCCAACAGTTATAAGCTGTGCGCTGGTATAATTTGCATAAACTTCTTCTTTGTTGAGCAAGGGTAAATCAACATCTTTACTTCGGATGTTAATAAGTCCGTTGTCGTCTAACAGATAATTTACGCAGTTTAATAAAAACTCTTTATTGCCATACAATTGATTGGTCCATTTGTCAAAACCCAGTTCTAATGGCATTCCTTTGTCTAATTGATTTTTAATCACATCACCATCAGAAATGACTATCATTTTAGTTTCTTTTCCAACGGATTGAAAGGTTTTATCAGCAAAAGGCAACACTCTATTTTGGTAGGCCGATTTGAATTTTCCTTCCATCATAACCGCAACAGGAAGTAAGCCTTTTCCAGCATATTCTTCAGGTGTAGTTTCTTCTGTAATTGAAGATAAGGAAATAGGTGCAGGTGTTCCAATGGTTTTTGAATATTCAGAAGAACTCAATAAAACTGTTTTTTTAACATCATTTTTTAATAGTTCAATCGGACTCGAAAATTCAAACTTAATTCCTTCCATATTTTTAACAATAGGATGGGTAGAAGTTGGATAAATAAAGGGAGAAAATTTCCAATTGTATTGTTGTAACTGTGTTTCGCTACCCTGATTTCCTGTTGCTATTTTTATAGGTGTGGCATATTCATCCTTAATTAATACAGGATTCATTCGAATACCATACTTAAAGAATAAATCGGTTAGGTTCAATTCGCGCGGATGTGCTAAAATAGTGCCCGTTTCGTTGTACATGCTATCCATATCGGCCGAAACCGCATCAACCAACCATAACGTTTTTCCGCCGTTCATGATGAATTGATCTAACACTTGTTTTTCGGCTTCCGAAAAAGCTTCGGTAGGTTTTGCAATTAACGCTAAATCATATTTTTTAAGTGCTGCTAAGGTTTGAACAGGCTGATTTGCAACTGAATCTAACGTAAATGGACCAATGTAATAACTTTCTTTAACCGTTGTAAGAAAATCGGCAATCAACGGTTCAATTAATTCGCCATTTCCTTTAATGACCGCAATTTTCTTTTGTTTTTCTTTTGTGATTTTAGTGATGGCTTCGGCAAAACCAAATTCTAAATGCTGTACCGAACTAATTACTTTTTCTTCGGTTGAAGCGCCCATTAAATTTTTCAATAAACTCACTTTTGTAAATTTATCGCCATAAGTTGCTTGAGCCCATGGAAACACTACTTCTTGCGATTGTTTTCCTTTGTCTTCAACAGTAATACTCAACGGTTGCATGCCGCGTTCATAAAATTCTTTCATGACTTCCACCCGCATGGTTTCTTTTTCAATAGGGTTTTTAAATTGGAACACAATATTTGAATTATACGCCGAAAATTCTTCTAATAATTGCTTGGTTTCGTTTTGTAAACGTTTGAATTCGGGCGGAAAGTTACCTTCTAAATACACATCAATATACAATGGACTGTCTACATTTTTAATAATATTCAAAGTAGTTTCCGAAAGGGTATAGCGTTTATCTTGCGTTAAATCAAATCGTTTGAAAAAGAAATGACTAATCAGATTGATTACGATAAGGGCTAAAAATACAATTCCGAATTGCTTTAAAGCGTTTGATTTATTTGTTGCCATTACCATTTCAAAGATTTAAGTTGATAAACCGTTGCAGTTAAAAAAAGGAATGTTACACTGATGAAATAAATAATATCACGCGTGTCTAAAACGCCGCGACTCATACTTTTAAAATGAAAATCCATACCTAATGAAGCAAAAATAGCGCTATAACTTCCTAAAAAAGAAGCAATACCATCAAATCCAAAGTAGAAAAAGAAACAACAAAAAACAGCTATAATGAAAGCAACAATTTGGTTATCTGATAAAGTTGATGCAAATATTCCGATGGCAGTGTAAGCAGCAATTAAAAACAATAAACCAAAATAAGAACCCAAAGTACTTCCCATGTCAATATTGCCTTGCGGATTTCCAAAATGTGAAATAGTGAAAACATAAATCACTGTAGGAACAATTGCTAAAACAATCAAAATAAAGGCACCAAGGAATTTTCCATTAACGATGTCCCAGTTGGAAAGCGGTTTGGTAAATAATAATTCGATGGTTCCTTGTTTTTTTTCATCGGAAAAACTGCGCATGGTTACCGCTGGAATCAAGAAAATTAAGATCCACGGTGCTAATTTAAAAAACGGACTTAAATCGGCAAACCCTGAGTTTAAAATATTGAATTCGCCTTCAAATACCCAAAGAAATAATCCGTTGAGTAAAAGAAAAATAGCAATAACTAAATACCCTATTGGCGAGCCAAAAAAGGATTTAATTTCGCGAAGTAATAATGCTTTCATTTATTTTTTATTAAATGTTTATGTTTTAAAGGTTAAAAGTTCCTCCCATCTCTCATCTCTCATCTCCCAACTCTCATCTCCCAACTCTCATCTCCCAACTCTCATCTCCCAACTTCCAACTCCTAACTCAAAGTTACCAGTCGATCCACACTCCACGCTTCGGGTTTATCGCTAAATAATGTTTTAGTATAACTCCAAACTTCGTTAAATAGTATCGAGTTTCTATAATTTTCTAACGCTTGTTCGTTTTCCCAATAACTGTAAGTAAAAAAGATACGTTGGTCATTTTTATCTTGATACAATTCTAAAAACTGATTGCCTTCAAAATTGCGAATGTGTTGCTTCACGGCTTCAAAATTAGATAGAAAAGCCTCAATTTTATCTTCGTGAAAACGCATTTTTACAATTCGTATAAACATGGTTTAATTTTTAAATTCGATAGTTATAGTATCTCTAAATTTGATGCCTAATAAAGTAGAAGCAGAGCCAACGGTCTTTGGGTTACTTTTATAAATAGCGATTTCTAGAAAACCATTTTCGTTAAATAGGGCTAAAAAGTCGCCTTCAAAATCTTTCAATTGTTTCTTTTCAACCACCGGAAAATCGGAATAGTTTTTATGGATACGATTTAGCTTTTTATTTTTTACTTGAATTTCAAATTTCCGTTTGCGAGCCACTTCAATAAACTGCTTTTGAGAAATATTGGTCACACAATTACCAAAAGAATCAATATAAATAATTTGTCCTTTTACTGAAGATAAATCATTTGAAACTATCGGATTGACTGCATTAACAGGTTTTAATTCGTTAATTTCTTTACCAATAACATTCAATAAACCACCTCGAGCTATATGTGCTGCAACGGCTACAAAAACATCCATATCACTTGCATTAGTATTTAGTCGTTCATGAATATTAATTGCCACTATTTTTTGAGCCACCTTTTTTTGCAGTAATACATTTAAAATACCATTATCGGCACAAATGAAAAAATGATCGTCCCATTGCAATGCAATATGTTGCGTATCGCCTACGCGCTCACTATCTACACCAATAATGTGAATAGTTCCTTTGGGAAAATTTGAATAAGCTGCTTCAATGCAATAACTAGCTTCTAAAGTATTGAATAAATCAATGTCATGCGAAATATCAATTATCGTTGCATCGTTTAATTCAGACACTATTTTTCCTTTCAAAGCACCTACAAAATAGTCTTTGTGTCCAAAATCGGTAGTTAGCGTAATTATTGACATTTTTTTGTTTATAACTTATTTACAAAGCAACTGTTGTTTTTACTAAATTTGATTGCAAAGCTACTACAAATTTAGCGTTCCAAAAATAATTAAAAAAACAAAGCTTTTGAACGAAAGAACCATAGAATTAATCGACATTGCTCCAAAAGAGTTTTGGGGCACACAAGATGCTCATTTAGAAAGCATTAAAAAATATTATCCAAAGTTAAAAATTGTGGCTCGTGGTACTACTTTAAAAGCATTTGGAGAAGCAGAAATTTTAGACGAATTTGAATCGCGTTTTAGACGATTAATGCATCATTTTTCGCGTTACAACAGTATTGATGATAATGTTATTCTACGGGTTTTAGAAACCAGTCATCAGCATGACACGGAACACATGCATGATCGCGATAAAATTCTTGTGCATGGAATAGGAGGAAAGCTTATCAAGGCAATGACACCTAACCAACAAAAATTAGTCGATACTATTTATAAAAATGATATGGTGTTTGCTATTGGCCCTGCAGGAACGGGTAAAACCTATACCGGAGTAGCTATGGCGGTTAAAGCGTTAAAAGAAAAACAAGTTAAGCGCATTATTTTAACGCGTCCAGCGGTCGAAGCCGGCGAAAATCTTGGGTTTCTTCCTGGCGACATGAAGGAAAAATTAGATCCTTACATGCAGCCGTTATATGATGCGTTGCGCGATATGCTGCCGCCACAAACGCTAGAAGATTATATTCTAAAAGGGATTATTCAAATTGCTCCATTAGCCTTTATGCGTGGTCGCACGTTAGATAATGCCTTTGTGATTTTAGACGAAGCCCAAAATACGACCCATTCCCAAATGAAAATGTTCTTAACGCGAATGGGAAAAAACGCCAAATTCATGATTACAGGGGACCCTGGTCAGGTAGATTTACCTAGAAGAACAATTTCAGGATTGAAAGAAGCGATTCTCATCTTAAAAGATGTAGAAGGGGTAGGCATCATCTATTTAGACGACAAAGATATTGTACGCCATAGATTAGTCAAGAAAATTATTGATGCGTATAAAAGCATTGAAAATAACGATTAAATTATTCCTAAAAAGAGACACTAATATTAGTGTCTTTTTTTTACTTTTGCACCACACAACAAACAACACAACACATGAATACAATTACCACTACAAATTTTAATTTTCCAGGACAAAAATCGGTTTACAGAGGAAAAGTTAGAGAAGTGTACAACATCAATGATGACTTATTAGTGATGGTGGCAACTGATCGACTTTCGGCATTTGATGTGGTTTTACCCAAAGGAATTCCTTATAAAGGACAAATTTTAAACCAAATTGCGACGAAGTTCATGGAATTGACTTCCGATATTGTTCCCAATTGGTTAGTAGCGACACCTGATCCAAATGTCGCGGTAGGGCATTTATGCGAACCTTTTAAAGTGGAAATGGTTATTCGTGGGTATTTATCTGGGCATGCTGCTCGTGAATATGCAGCAGGAAGAAGAATCCTTTGTGGGGTTACAATGCCCGAAGGATTAAAAGAAAACGATCGTTTTCCAACACCAATCATAACACCAACCACCAAAGCCGATAACGGTTCGCACGACGAAGATATTTCGCGTGAAGCTATTTTAGCCAACGGAATTGTAACCGAAGCAGATTATTTAATCTTAGAAAAATACACCAGAGCGTTGTACCAAAGAGGAACTGAAATTGCAGCGTCTCGCGGATTAATTTTAGTAGATACAAAATATGAATTTGGGAAAACCAAAGACGGTCAAATCGTGTTGATTGACGAAATTCATACGCCAGATTCTTCGCGTTATTTTTATGCAGAAGGCTACCAAGAAAGACAAAACAACAACGAAGAGCAAAAGCAATTGTCAAAAGAGTTCGTGCGTCGCTGGTTGATTGAAAATGGTTTTCAAGGCAAAGAAGGGCAACAAATTCCAAACATGACGGATGAATATATTGAAACCGTTTCAGAGCGATACATTGAATTATTCGAAAACATCATTGGGGAATCTTTTGTAAAAGCCGATATAACGAATATACAAGAACGTATTGAGAAAAATGTTATGCGTTATTTAGAAAATAGATAAACTTTTAAGACTTATAAACAAAAAATCCTGAGTTTTCTCAGGATTTTTTGTTTATACTTTAAAAATGGTGCGTAGCCATAAACAGCTATTTAACGTCCAGGGGCTTCATGAAGTTGGGGTTTATATTCCCAAACCATTCAATAACCACTGAAGCCAAATATATGAAATTACCTTCAAATTTAGCCTTAAAGCCCCAATTTCATGAAACACCTGTTAGCAGTTGTTTCTCTATTCGGTAATAAATAAATAAATATGAGAATAGATGTATGCTGTATCTTTTTCTCTTTTCAACCAATTCATTTCAGAATATTTTTTAATTTTTTTAGGATTAGTGCTAGCGAAATCATCAGCTCCGACAATCTTGTCATTTACAATATGTAACCGCATAGGAGGCTTTTTACAGTAAAACAAAATTCTATCCTCAAAGCTAATAATTCCTCCCTTTGCATCATTTCCAAAAATTTCAACCATAATCGTGGATTCTTTTGGAAAGCTATAAGGGGATCTTATTTCTTTGTTAAATAAGTCCAGTGAACGGTCAATTTCAGAAAATTTTCCTATTGGTTTTCCATTGTATATAATTAGTGGATTTTTATTTACAAAACCCGATTCTATTTCTTTTTCAGCAAACTGTATTAGTGTTGTTTTTTTCTGTGTCAGTTTGCTTTTGCAACCAATACAAAATAACATAATTGTTAGAATTAGGAATATCTTTTTCATAGTGGTTTTTAAACTAAGTTATAACGTTCCGGCGCTTGGCGAGGTTGCGAAGTTCGGAACTGCATATTTTCGGATAAGATAAAAATTATTGCGAACAAAAATGTTGATGCTACCAAAATATTCGCAATTGCGAGAAACGGCTGTTACCAGCTGTTTTTATTTTTTCATTATTTTAAATATCAGTAACCCAATTAATATTATGTTAGTCAAAATTAAATATTTCTCAAGTTCTACTGTTTTGTCTTTTTTAAAAGTAAGTTCTTTTGCAATTTGTGCTTTCTCTACTTCTATTTCGTTAGATAAGTCTATTTTGAAAATATATTTACTCTTGTTGTCAGTTATTTCTTGAAGATACTTAATTTCATTATTGTTGTTTTTGGCTACCAGCCAGAATTTTCCATTGTCGTTGTCTATGCAAAATTCAGATGATTTATTCGGTTTAAGTTCAGTGTCATAATTTACAAAGTTTCCATTGCCGCTCCAACTATTGTCCCAAAATGTGATTGCGTATATTTTTAAATTCTGGTCAGTTATATTTTTAGTTATTAGGTCGATTGGCGTTGAAGCTCCAAAGCAAGAATTGAAAAGATGATTTAATCCTAATGCAAAAAAAGCAATTAAAATAGCAAAAATAGCAATCAGTTTTATTCCTTTTTTAGCCGAATAAAAATATTGAAGCAATAAAATTGCAAACATTATAAAACTTGAAAATATTAGTATATTCATTTACGTATTTTTTCGGCCAAAATAGCCGGTAACGTTCTGCGGCTTGCTCTCAGTGGCGTTGCACCAATACCAAGCCATTACAAATATAACAAAACATTCCATTCAGCAGCGGATTTTCCGTATGAAAATGAAGCAAACCGCTGTTAGTAGTTGCCATTTTATTCGTTTAGCCGATTTTTTATATCCATTTGTTGATGGAGAATTCTGATAATCTCTAACTCACTTTGTTTTTCGTTGATTTTGTAGAAAATAAAATGAGATTTGACCCGAGAACGTAAATAATCTTTTCTGACATGGCTAAAATCAGAACCAGAATTTGGTTTTTGACATAGATATTCTATTTCATCAAAAATCAAATTTAAATACCTGTCAGCTTGTTCTACAGACCAAGTTTCAATTGTATAAAGCCAAATTTTTTCAAGATCATTTGAAGCTTCTTTACTTATTTTGTAATTCACTTACTCAAATGTTTGTTATGTAAATCCTTTAAAAAAGTATTTCTGTTAAAATCTTTTACAAATCCAGATTTTTCTCCTTTTTTAAGTTCTTTGATAAGTTCAGCTTTTTTTGATTCTTCTTGCTCAAACATTCTTAATGCAGTTCTTACAACTTCGCTTGCTGAAGAAAACCGACCACTTCTTAATTGCTGATTAATAAAATCATCAAAATAATCTCCTAATAGTATTGATGTGTTTTTTGCCATGACAAATAAATTTAAAAAAACAAATATACCAAGTTTTGGTATAATATCAAATTTTACGGAGAGTTTTTTTTATGGTTACTGCCAACGTTTTGGGGCTTGGCGAGGTTGCGAAATTTTCTATCAAAGATAAAATTTCTTGCGGAACGCAAACGTGAATTTATCACAAAATTCGCAATTTTGCCAAACGGCTGTTAGCAACAGTTATTATTCTTCAACAATTAAGTAGATTAAGAAAAATTCCGAAATTTTATATTTTTCATACCATTTTTCAACATCAATATTTCCTTTTGATACTTCACAATATCCTAAATTGCCTTTATCTGGATTGTCATTTGGCGGTGTAATTAAAGCAATTTGTGTTTCTTTTCCAATTTCAAAATTAATCTTTTCATCACCTCCAGTTACTTCTCTAAGTAACATTGTACCATCTTTAAATTTTTTATTAACGTCAAAAATTTGTTTATTAAAAAATCCAGGAAAGAAAAAAGCAATCTTTTCATTGTTTAGTATCTGTTGGGTTATTAAAGAGAACTTAAAATCTTTTTTAATCGTAGGTAATCCTTCGCCCTTAGTGTTAATGACAATTTTTTCAATTTCAATTTTCCCGTTTTTATATTTACGTAGAGTAATTTTAAAATTTTTCCCAATTAATTTTTCTGAATTTGTAAAACTAAAATCGAGTTTATCTATTCCAAGAAAATTTCCCATTATATATTCACGATTATCTTCAGGATAATCAAATTTAGAAATCATTTGTATTTTTTCTTCTTGACTATAAGTTGTTATAGAAGTAAGAATTAAAGTTATTAATAATAGTTTCTTCATTTACGTATTTTTTTATAATTATTGCTAACGTTTTGCGGCTTTAAGAAGTTGGGGATTTGTATGCCCGAAACTTTCGATTAAACACCGAAAATCAAAAGTACAAAACAAACTTTAAATTATGCCCAAAAACCCCAATTTCTTAAAACCGCTGTTAGTGGCAGTTTTTTTTAATTTCTGTCAAATGTTTTCGGAATTATATTTTTGTCCGTTTCTCCACAAAATGTCCAAGAAATAATGTACCAACGATTATTTTCAAAAATTAATTGAATGCTATTTATTCCTCTTCTTTCAACTTTACCATTCTTTTCTAATCTCGTTTCATATGTACTCCAAATGTGTGCGATGTTACCAAAAACCCTAACTTCTCGATTGACTTCGTTTTCATAAAAGGCTGTTCCAAAAACCATTTCATCAGTTTCTTTATGAAATTCTTGTAATGTCATTGTTGCTTGTTCTTGCGTTTCTCTGTCAAAATACGAATAAACTGCATTTTGGTGGTGCAAATAATTATCTCTTTCCCATTGTCTTTTTGCGCCTTTTTCGCCTGAAACAACCTCATAACTTGCTTTCATTAGTGCGTCGATTGTTTTTGCGTCATTTTCAAATGGTTTGTCTTGTGCTTTTAAATTTCCTGTTGTCATAAATATTAAAGTTGTTAAGTAAAATAAAAATTGTTTCATAATCTTTTTTTTACAAAGCAACTCATATAAATTTGTCAAAAAAAATAAGTTATTTAGTTCGTTTAAATTTTTATGTATTGTTTCATTTTTTTTATTTAGAGTAGCAATTTGTCTATACAACTTGATAAGCAATCCTTGTAACTTTTTGCTATTGTAATTTTATGTTCACCAATTATTAAATGATTATCTTCTATATATTCCACATTTTTCAAATTCACAATATTTGAATTATGAACTCTCATAAATTCGTCAGGCAATTTGTCAATAAGGTCTTTTAGAGTTTTGTAGTAGATATATTTTTTGTTATTTCGGACAAATATTTCAACATAATTTCCCAATCCTCTTACAAATAAAATATCGTCAAAATTTAATTTGATTAATTTTTTGTCAGTTTTTATAAAAGTAAAATTTTGTTGGTTTGTCATTTTACGGTCGGTTTTTTTAAAATTGCCACTAACGTGTCGCCGCTTCACGAAGTTGCGGATTTTCAACACTTTTGTTTACAAATATAGACATAATTTAGTTTCAAAAATTACCAATTCTGATAAATCCCAAACCCCGCAATTTCGTGAAACGGCTGTTGGCAGTAGTGTTTTTTATTCAGTTACTTCTTGTTGAAAAGAATTATAAAAACACATTAAAAATCTATCTAGATATTGTCTAATAGCTAACATTTTATTTAAACTTAAGATGATTTTTTTATCACCATTTATTAAAGTTGAATTTATTAATGCCATATTTTTTCTTTCATCTGGTGTTTTTTCTCCAAATTCTTTTAGTCTATTGTAATCTTTTTCAGTTAATATCCCATTTGTATGTATAATTGCGTGTCTAATTATTCTCAATTCCAAATATCTTATAAACGTTTCGTCAAAACTCATATTCATCCCATTCGGCTTTTTTAAATTTAAGCCGTTTGGATTAGTTAAGTAATTTTTTAAATTGTCATTTCTCCAAGCATTACTAATATTTTTTTCGATTTCTGACTCTTCAAGATTTTCTTCAATCTTAAGAATGATTTCAAATAAATCTTCCAAAATACCATCAACTACAGAGATTGAACGTATTAAATAGTTTTCAAAAATTTTTATTAAAATGTCAGTTCTGTATTCTTTTACTAATTCTTCATTTTTAAATTGAACGTCCATTTCAAAACTATCAAGTCTTAAATCATTTGGAATATTTTGTGTTGTACTTAAGACGATAGGTTCTGTTATAGTTTCATATCTTTTCGCTGCAATATCGCAAGCATTAATCAATAATGCGTAATCGGTATAATTTCCAATAATTTTTGCGACTCCAATTCCAATGTGTGCAATGGATTTTTCTTTAGTTTCTTTTTTCATAACATTACTGCCAACTTGTATATATAAGCTATAAACTTTCACTTATTCACCCATTTTCGGGTGGCTTTGTGCCATAAAGTAGGCTTTATTTATTTTCTTATTTCAAACATAATCATTTATTTTTAATATTTGAAATCACCGCTCCCGTGCGAATTCTTTCGCGTGGTTATACTTGTAAATATACTATTTATTGACAAAACATTAAAATTATGTCTTTATTTTTTAATTACTTATTTAATTTTTATTTGTTACTATGCGAAAGTATTCGGGCGGGAGTGAGAGCCTTTTGTGAAGTAAGGTTTTGGCTTTCCAGTTCATAAGTAGTGGCTTATATGAACAAATATAAAAAATAAATAAAAATATTCAAAGTAAAATTGGAGTATAAAAACAGGTAATAAAAAGACGCGTACATACAGGGTAAATCCATAGATATAGCTTAATTAAAGTATAAATAGTGTATGCCGAGTGTATGTGGAGTGTATGTGGAGTGTATGTAGAGTGTATGCTAGAAGTATAGATACTATATGTTAGAAGTATACCAAAAGTATGTTTTAGTTTTTAAAATAGAGGTAACAAAAAAAGCGCCACTCTCGTAACGCCTTTTTTAACTTATTTTATTAGTTCATTGTGCCTTCTATCAAAATCTACAGTCCATTCAATACCATATTTGTCTCTAAACATACCAAAATAAGAGCCCCAAGGGCTTTCGCTTATTGGAAATTCAACCGTTCCACCTACAGAAAGGCCATTAAAAATGTGGTCAGCTTCTTCTTTGCTTGCAGCACTAACGGCAATTTTACTTCGGTTTTCATTTTCATTTACTTTGCCCATAAATGCAGGAACATCGTTACCCATTAAAATATTTTGACCAATAGGAAGCCTTATGTGCATAATTTTATTGGCTTCACTTTCGTCAATTGGAAATTCTGGGCTTTCCATTTCTTTAAAGCGAGTAATTTGAGCAAATTCTCCTCCAAATACTGATTGGTAAAAAAGAAATGCTTCTTCGGCATTGCCGTTGAAGTTAATGTATGGATTAATTTGTGCCATGATGTTATTTTTTCTCTGTTGTAGGTTTATTTTTTTTATAAATAGGTATGAAATAACTCAGAGTGTAATTTATACCGGCTCCAAATTTTCCTTCATACGTGCGGTTGAAACCAGGAATGTATAGGTTGTCAAATCCGTCAGGCTTTTTGTTGGAGACTAAATAGTTTAATCGCAAAGAAAAGCCTAAATATAAATTACTGAACAATTCAGCTTTAACACCACCAATAATCTCGATCCAGTTGGCGGTTAAACCATTATACTTTGCTCCAGAAATCACAGTATTTTCTCCATAATAATTAGTAGGATCATATATTTTATAACTGTTTACCGTATGGCTAAAGCTACTAATACCATAGCGCATGCCTACATAAATCATGTTTTCCATATCGAGCCAGTTTTCAAACGAGTTGTAATCAAATCCCGCTTTAAAATAGGTGCCTTTAGTCGTAAAGTTTAATCGATCATCATCAACCGTTTTTTCTTCGTTTCCTAGTTCGCCAGCCAAATAAAAACGGCGGGTTAAACGGTAATCTCCTACAAGTTCTAATCCTTTATAGTCTTTCTCATAAAAACTTTTAGACAAACGATGTAAATCAACACCCACACGTAAACCATAACGTTCAGGATAAACCACTTGTGTAGTGTCTTTTATTTGTGCGTTTCCAATCGTTGAAACCGCAATAAAGGCTAGACTAAAAATAAATTTTAACATGTACTTCATTTTCGTTTTCAATATTAGGTTGGGTTACTACAATATTCTGAATCCAATTATTTCCATCAGGAGTTAATACCACCGGATTGGTTTCGTTTAAATAAAACAACGTTTTAAATCCGCAAGCACGCGATACATATTCATCAACACGTTGATAATTAAAGGTAATTACATCTATGTTATCATTAGTAGTATCAGTATCGCTTCCGTTTTGTATAAATTGTAATGTTGTAACGTCAGCAGTTGTTTTTAAAGGAGCTTGAATTTTAGAAACAGCAGTAAATGAAAAACCAGTTGGTAATGTTGGTTCAATAATCCCAAGATTGGTTACATTCTCCAAAACAGTTGGAGTAGCAAATTTATAAAACTCAATGATCACTCTTGGTGTTACGGGAGTTCCTTCGGCACAAATATCGTCCTTTTCACAGTTCCAAAATGAAACCGCTAAAAGTAAGGACAAGGTTATAAAAGCTATTTTTTTCATTTATTATCGTTTTTCTAAAAGTACCACATTTTCGACGTGATGTGTTTGCGGAAACATATCCACAGGGCGCACACGAACTACTTTGTATTTTTCGTCCATTAACGCTAAGTCGCGAGCTTGTGTTGCGGAATTACAACTTACATATACAATTTTTGGCACACCCGTTTTTAATAACATTTCTACTACATCTTTATGCATTCCGTCTCTTGGTGGATCAGTAATGATAACATCGGGTTGACCGTGCATGTTGATGAATTCGTCATTGAATACATTTTTCATATCTCCTACATAAAACTCACAATTGGTTATGTTATTGCGCTCCGCATTCGCTTTAGCGTCTAATATGGCTTCAGGAACCGCTTCTACACCAATAACTTTCTTGGCTTTTTTGGATACGAATTGTGCAATAGTTCCGGTTCCGGTGTATAAATCATAAACCGTTTCATTACCTGTTAAACCAGCAAATTCTCTAGTTATTTTGTATAATTCATAAGCTTGATCCGAATTGGTTTGATAGAACGATTTTGCATTAATACTAAAATGTAAACCTTCCATTTCTTCCAAAATATAATCGCGACCTTTGAACAAAATAATGTCTTGATCGTATAACGTATCATTCAATTTCTGATTGATTACATATTGTAACGACGTAATTTGAGGGAAACGTTCGCCTAAGAAGTTCATCATTAATTCGATGCTTTTTTTATCGTTTTCAAAAAACTGAATCAACACCATAAGCTCTCCGGTGGAAGCCGTTCGAATCATCAACGTACGTAGCAAACCTTCTACCGCTCTAGCATTGAAGAACGATAAGTTGTTTTCGTTAGCATAGCGTTTGATTTCATTACGAATTTCGTTCGATGGGTCTTCTTGTAAATGACATTTCTCGATATCTAAAATCTTATCCCACATTCTTGGAATATGAAATCCTAAGGCGTTTTTATTGTCAAATTCGGTTCCCGATTGAATTTCAGCATCAGTCATCCATCGGGCGTTTGAAAACCCAAATTCCATTTTATTTCGATAAAATAATTGTTTTTCCGAACCTAAAATGGGTTCAAATTCAGGCAATTCAATTTTACCAATACGTTTTAAATTATTAAATACTTCCTGATTTTTATAGAACAATTGTTGGCTGTATTTCATATTTTGCCATTTGCAACCACCACAAGCTCCAAAATGATCACAAACAGGTGCTATTCTATGTTCAGAAAATTCATGAATTTTAATAGCTTTACCTTCATAATAGGCTTTTCTTTTCTTCATGGTTTGTACATCTACCACATCACCGGGTACTACATTTGGAAGAAATATTACTTTACCATCAGGCGCTTTTGCGACTGAAACACCTTTTGCACCTGCATCAAGGATTTTTACGTTTTCGAATACGATTTTTTCGGTTCTCTTTTTTCCCATGAAGCAAAAATAAGAATTGTTGGGTGGATTTGATACTATTTTTTACATTTATACCAAATTTATACAAGTTATGAAAACCCACTTAGCCTTATTACGCGGAATTAACGTTTCTGGACACAACATGATCAAGATGGATGTGTTGAAAACCCTTTTAGAAAAGGCAGGATTTCAAAACGTACAAACTTATATTCAATCGGGTAATGTTTTTGTAGATTCAGATGAAATGCACGGTGCGAGTGTTGGTTTTAAAATTAAACAAGAAATTTTTAAAGAATTAGGACTTGAAGTTCCAGTTGTTGTAATTAGTAAAGAGGATTTAGAAGCTTGTTTAAAGAACAATCCGTATCTCAAAGAAAAGGATTACGATACTAAGAAGTTGTATGTTGCTTTTATTTCGAAAGAATTATCCAATGGTGCCTTAAATGATTTAAAAATAAGTCAATTCAAACCCGATGAAGCTGCAATTGATGCCAGTAGAATTTATATTAAATATGCTGTTGGAGCCGGAAAAACCAGGTTAGACCAAAAATATATCGAGAAGAAATTAAATGTTGTAGCTACGATTAGGAATTGGAATACGGTTACTACTTTGTTGGAAATGTTTGAATAGCGAGTTCGGAGCTTGGATTTTGGATTTTGGAGTTTGGAATTTGGGATTTGGAATTTGGGATTTTGGGATTTGGAGTTTGGGATTTGGAGTTTGGAGTTTTTTCTTACAGCATCCATCTTCCAACAAAAATTACTACTTTTGCTTAATGGTTGATTTCTCGCCCTAAAGAAGGAATTACTAGGTTACAATCAAAAACGAATTAAAACATGTCAGTTTTAAACCAATCAAGAGCTGCTGAAGCTATAGCATTAGAGGAAAAATACGGAGCGCACAATTATCATCCACTACCAGTGGTTTTAAGTAGAGGAGAAGGCGTGTACGTTTGGGATGTAGACGGTAAAAAATATTATGATTTTTTATCGGCTTATTCTGCTGTAAATCAAGGGCATTGTCATCCTAAAATTGTAGATGCAATGGTGCAACAAGCACAAACTTTAACGCTTACTTCTAGAGCCTTTTATAATGATAAATTAGGGGTTTATGAAGAATTTGTAACCAATTATTTCGGATTTGATAAAGTGTTACCAATGAATACGGGTGCCGAAGCGGTAGAAACGGCTTTGAAATTGTGTAGAAAATGGGCTTATGAGAAAAAAGGAATTCATGAAAATGAAGCGCAAATTATCGTTTGTGATGGCAATTTTCACGGAAGAACTACCACAATTATTTCCTTTTCTAATGATGAAAACGCAAGAAAGAATTTTGGTCCATACACTGCTGGTTTTATAAGCATTCCTTATGATGATATTGAGGCGCTTGAAAAAGCAATAACCTCATCAAAAAATATTGCTGGTTTCTTGGTTGAACCGATTCAAGGCGAAGCAGGTGTTTATACTCCATCGGAAGATTTTATTCAAAAAGCAAAAGCCATTTGTAAAGCGAATAATGTATTGTTTATTGCCGATGAGGTACAAACAGGTATCGCTAGAACGGGATCTTTATTAGCTGTTTGTGGAAATTGTACCTGCGAATCAAAATGTGAAAAGCAAGCTACATACACTCAACCTGATATCCTAATTTTAGGAAAAGCACTATCTGGCGGAGCTTATCCAGTTTCGGCAGTTTTGGCAAACGATGCTATAATGAATGTTATAAAACCAGGACAACACGGTTCTACCTTTGGGGGAAATCCAGTGGCGGCAGCTGTAGCAATGGCTGCTTTAGAGGTTGTAGCCGATGAACATTTAGCTCAAAATGCTAGAAAATTGGGTAATATCTTCCGAGAAGAATTAGGTGAATTTATTGAAACTTCAAATATTGCTACTTTAGTAAGAGGTAAAGGCTTGTTAAATGCTATAGTAATTAATGATACAGAAGAAAGCGACACCGCATGGAATATTTGTGTTAGATTAGCTGAAAACGGATTGTTAGCTAAACCCACGCATGGTAACATCATTCGTTTTGCGCCACCTTTGGTAATGACAGAAACTCAACTTAGAGATTGTGTTGCCATTATTATCAATACATTAAAAGAGTTTGAAAAATAAATCTTGTATTTAAAATCCATTAAAAATCCCGCAATAGCGGGATTTTTAATTATAATCGATTTAATGCTGATTCATACTTATCGTTAACGACTTTCCAATCAATTACATTAAATAGTGCGGTGAGGTAATCGTTTCGTTTGTTTTGATGTTTTAAATAATAGGCGTGTTCCCAAACGTCTATTGCTAGAATAGGAGTTCCTCTAACTTCTGCATTTGGCATCAACGGATTATCTTGGTTGGTAGTGCTTGTAACGGCTAATTTACCATCATTTTTTACCACAAGCCACACCCAGCCACTTCCAAATAAATTGTTACCGGCATCAATTAATTGAGATTGTAAATCATCAAATGAACCCAATTCAGTATCAATAGCTGTAGCAAGTTCACCAGTAGGTGTTCCGCCGGCTTTTGGTCCTAAAATTTCAAAAAATAAATTATGATTATAGTAGCCACCAGCGTTATTTCGTAGGGCTTTATTATTTGGATTTAATTTAGTTAAAATTTCTTCAATTGATTTTGTAGCTAAATCAGTTGTGTCTATTTCTTTATTAAGTTTGTTGGCATAATTTAAATGATGTTTTGCATAATGAATTTGCATAGTTCGACCATCGATATGAGGTTCTAATGCATCATAGGCATATTTTAGCCCTTTCATCTTAAAAGTTCCGCCTTCATTTACTTTTACATCTCCTGGGTTACCATAAGCTAATTGTGTAGTTTCTACTTCAGGATCGGGAATTTGAACTTCTTCTAAATCATTTCCTCCTTTACAACTAATTAGAAATACCAACAGACAAGAGAATGATACTAGTACTTTTTTCATAGGTTATAAATTACGCTCTTTAAGTAAGGTATTGATTATTTCGATGTATTTTTCTTTTGCTTCATCTACCGTTAAATGTTTAACCTGCATCCAAGCATTCAATTTAAAAGCATTAATTAAATCTTGTGGATTTTGATACTGTGATTGATTAGTACGTTCAGAAGTGGCTTGTTTGTATAAGCCATACAAAACGAGTTGCATATCTTGCGGCACAGATTCTTGTGGTACAAGTTGTGCGTTAGCAAATGCTTCGTCAAATAATGTATTTAAGTCCTTTGTACTCATTAGTATTATGCAGTTTTACAAATAACAGTTTTATTTCCAATGGCTTTATCGCCAATTTTAACATTAACTTCTGTTCCTAATGGTAAATATAAATCTACTCTTGAACCAAATTTAATAAATCCGGCATCTTTTCCTTGTACAACGCGCATACCTTCTTGGGCATAATTTACAATACGACGGGCTAATGCACCAGCAATTTGACGGTACATGACTTCACCATACACTCGATTATTGATTACAACGGTAGTTCTTTCGTTTTCCTCACTTGCTTTTGGATGCCAAGCCACTAAATATTTACCAGGATGGTATTTGCTATATTTTACCACTCCATTTAAAGCATATCTAGTAACGTGAACATTAATAGGAGACATAAATATGGAAACCATCAAGCGTTTGTCTTTAAAATATTCTGGTTCAAATACTTCTTCAATTACAACCACTTTACCATCAACTGGTGCTAGAATATGATTGTCGCTATTGTCGGCAATACGAGTTGGATTTCTGAAAAATTGTAAAATCAAAAATAAAAAAACAAGTACGCTTATTTGAATGGTTTTTAATAACCAAAATGAATCTTTTAAAAATACATCTGCCAAGAATATAAGTCCGACCGAAATTACTAGGGAGATGAAAATGATTTTTGAACCTTCTTTATGAAACATAATATAAAATTAAATAAAACAAATTAATAAATGGAATGACAAATATAATACTATCTAGCCGATCTAGTATACCACCATGACCAGGCATAATTTTACCACTGTCTTTTACACCCGCAACACGTTTAAATTTAGATTGAATTAAATCGCCTAATGTGCTGAAAATACTAACAATAATAGCAATTACAACCCAAATATATAAAATCTTGGATTCGATATAAAATTTAGACAACAAGATACTACTTATAATCGTAAAAACAAGTCCGCCAATGAAGCCTTCAATTGTTTTTTTTGGAGAAACACTAGGAAAAAGTTTATTTCGGCCGAAATTTTTCCCAACCAAATAAGCAAACGTATCATTTGCCCAAATTAAAATTAATATCGAAATTAATATTTTAGGATTGTATCCTTTTTTTCCCAATGCAACATAGTTTGTAATGATAAACGGAATAATAATGTATCCAATTAATAATAGATATCGGGTTACAATTTTAAAAGTCATTTTTTGTAATGAAAATAAGTAAAACAACAATTTTATAGAAATAATTATAGCAATACTAACTAGAATTGTTTTTATGTTAATTTCTTGACTTTTATTCCACAGAAAATAATAAGAAACTGCAGCTATTGGAATGGAAAAATAATAATTAAGTTGGGCAATTTTACAAAATTCATACACCGCAATAAGCATGAAAATTCCAAATAGAATCGCTAAGCTTTCTTGTGAATAGGAAATGCAGCCCAACAATAATACAATATAAACGGCTCCAGATAATGCTCTTTTCAGCGTTTCGTTCATATTATAAATCTTCTAAAAGAAGTAGATATAGATTTTTGTGGCAACTTCCATAATGCAAAAAGTCTTGCTCTTTTACTTCTTCAAAATACTTTATAGTAGTGATGTTGGTAGGATAATCTTTTTCATGTTTGTTTTTAATAACTCTCAAACCATCACCTTTAGAAACTACCATTTGACTAGTTGTTGCAAAAACAATCATGTTTGTAGGTAATTCGTTTGGTTTAAAATGTTTTAATTGAAGAGAAGAAAATAAAATAGAACCTTCATCAGCAATTAAATTTTCACAAAAAGAAAAGAAAAATTTTGGGTTTTTAGTATCAGTGTAATTTAATTTATTTTCATCTAAAAGATAAAACAATCTAGAGTCAAAGCATTGTGCTTCAGATTCAAACCAATCATTTTCTGCTAAAATATTTTCAAAATTTTCAGATATTTCCGATAAATTTTCACAATAAATAAATTTACCTCCATTTGCTTTGAAATTGAAAGTAAATTGTTCGTCTATCGGTAAATCAACGGCTGGAGCATAAGGACTTTTATCGTCTAGATTTTCCTTAGAATCCGTTTCTTCAGAAGAAGTTTTAAAAAATTTTTTAAAAAGACTCATTTATCTTTGTCTGGTATTTTAGTCAGTAAAAATCAAAGATAAAAAAAAACTTAATTCTTTTTAACAGGAATTAAGTTTTTTATTAATATTAATTTGTTGATAAGTCTTCATCAATAGGAGCAGGGATTTCTTTTTCAAAAGGTCTTTTCCCAAAAATAGTTTCTAAATCATCTTTAAAAATTACTTCCTTCTCGATTAAGATATCAGCAAGTTGGGTAAGCTTCTCCTTATTGTTTTCCAAAATAGTAATAGCTCTTTGATATTGTTCTTCAATTAATTTTGAAATTTCGGTATCAATTACACGAGCTGTATCTTCTGAATACGGTTTTGAAAAATTATAATCAGATTGGCCAGACGAATCATAATATGTGATGTTTCCTAATTTTTCATTCAAACCATAAATAGTAACCATTGCTCTAGCTTGACGTGTAACTTTTTCTAAATCGCTTAAGGCACCAGTTGAAATTTTATCAAAAACAACTCGCTCTGCGGCTCTTCCACCCATTGTTGCACACATTTCATCTAACATTTGATCAGGGCGCACAATTAATCGTTCTTCTGGTAAATACCATGCGGCACCTAAACTTTGACCACGAGGTACAATTGTAACTTTTACTAACGGCGCTGCATGTTCAAGCATCCAACTAACCGTTGCGTGACCTGCTTCATGTATCGCAATAGCTCTTTTTTCATCGGGAGTAACAATTTTATTTTTCTTTTCTAAACCGCCTACAATTCGGTCAACCGCATCTAAGAAATCTTGTTTATCTACCGCTTTTTTATCGTTACGTGCTGCAATTAATGCTGCTTCGTTACAAACATTTGCAATATCAGCACCAGAAAAACCTGGCGTTTGTTTAGCTAAAAATTCGGTATCTAATTCCTCCGATTTTTTCAAAGGTTTTAAATGCACTTCAAAAATGGCTGCACGCTCTCTAATGTCTGGTAAGTCTACATAAATTTGTCGATCAAAACGCCCAGCACGTAATAATGCTTTGTCTAAAACATCGGCACGATTGGTAGCAGCTAATACAATTACATTTGAATTGGTTCCAAAACCATCCATTTCTGTAAGTAATTGATTTAATGTATTTTCTCTTTCGTCATTTGCACCCGTCATGTTATTTTTTCCACGGGCTCTACCTACGGCATCAATTTCGTCAATAAAAATAATAGCAGGTGATTTTTCTTTTGCTTGTTTGAATAAATCTCTAACACGAGAAGCTCCAACTCCCACAAACATTTCTACAAAATCGGAACCCGATAAAGAAAAGAAAGGTACTTTTGCTTCACCCGCAACGGCTTTTGCTAATAAGGTTTTTCCAGTTCCTGGAGGTCCAACAAGCAAAGCGCCTTTTGGAATTTTTCCTCCAATTGATGTATATTTTTCAGGGTTTTTAAGAAATTCTACAATTTCTTGAATTTCTTCTTTAGCCCCTTCTAATCCGGCTACATTTTCAAATGTAATTCGGGTGTCGTTTTTTTCATCAAATAATTTAGCTTTTGATTTTCCAATACTGAAAATTTGTCCGCCACCACCAGAGCCACCCGACATTCTTCGCATCATGAAAATCCACAGAGCACCTAATAATATTACAGGTAATAGTAGCGAAATAATATCGCCCCACATACTTTCAGGTTCTTTTTCATATTCAGCAATTTTGCCTGCCGCTTTTGCTTTTGTAAGGTTATCCTGAAAGGCTTTAGCATCACCAATTTCAGTAACATAATGTGGCCCTTTTACATTTAATTTACCAGTAACATCTTTTTGTACGTCAGTATGTATCTTATCAGATAATACTGCTTTTTTTAAATAAATAGTTGCACTTGTATTATTAAAAGTAACTTTTTGAACTTGTCCTGCTTCAATGAAATCATTAAATTTTGACAAACTAGTCTTTCCAGGATTACTTAAATTTAATCCGTTTGTGAAAAGACTGATTGTAAAAAATACAGCTAGAACAAGTAGAATACTCATCCATGGACTAAATTTAAAGCCAGAATTATTATCAGTGTTTTGTGCCATAAAATTTTTTAGTATTTAGTTTCGATAGTGGTGATTTTTGCATCTCCCCACAAACTTTCAATTCGATAATATTCGCGAATGTGTTTTTGAAAGACATGTACAACAATATTTACATAATCCATCAATACCCATTCACCATTTTCAGCACCTTCAACGTGCCAAGGTTTGTCTTTTAGTTCTTTTGAAACTACTTTTTGTATAGAACCTACAATAGCATTTACTTGTGTATTTGAATTTCCATTACAAATGACAAAATAATCACAAACGGTATTGTCAATTTCTCTTAAATCAAGAATATCAATATTTTCTCCTTTTACGTCTTCTATCCCTTTAATGATGTTTGCTAATAAATCATCATTGTTAATCTGCTTCTTCGCCATTTATTATTTTTGAATTTATGCAAAGGTATCAAAATTTGTCATTATTTTTGAACCTTAACATAAGATTAAAACTTATTCGTACTAAATGAATATTATCAAACTCAATGCCATAGATTCCACCAATCGTTTTTTGAAGGATTTGGCACATGAAGCATCGCCTGAAAATTTTACGATTGTAGTAGCCAATAATCAAACTGAAGGAAAGGGGCAAAGAGGTGCTTCTTGGATTTCTGAAAGTGATAAAGGGTTAACATTTAGTATGCTATATCAAAATTCACCCAATAAAACTGCGAATTTATTTTTACTTAATTGTATTGTTGCATTAAGTGTTGTAGAAACATTAAAAAAGCTAACATCAATTGAATTTCAAATAAAATGGCCAAACGACATTTTGGCAGAAAACAAGAAAATTGGTGGCATTTTAATTGAGAATAGTATTAAAAATCAACATGAAATAGTTTCTGTTATCGGAATTGGTATTAATGTGAATCAATCACAATTTGATAATTTACCTCAAGCTTCTTCTTTAGCAATTTTGAAAAAGCAACCATTTGATAAAGAAGAAATTCTTTTAAAGATAGCACAACAATTGCAATTTAATCTAGAGAATGTTCAAGAGGAATCGGCTGATTACTATTGGAAACGTTATCATGAACTTTTATATAAACGAGGAATAGTTTCTACATTTGAAGATGTTCAAGGGAATAGATTTGTAGGAAAAATTATAGCTGTTACTCCAGAAGGAAAATTACAGTTGGAATTAGAAAATAATGTGATTTCGATTTTTGATCTCAAAGAAATTAAAATGCTATACTAAATTAAAACCTGCTTAAAATCGTGAATCCTTTGTTAAACTTTTCCATAAACTATTCCTTTTAAGTACATTTGTGACAATTTTAAAAAAAGTATTCCTAAATCTCATGGAAAAAAAGATAGCTTCCTTTTTGTTTTCTACCCGTTTAATGGCGGTTTTGTTCATTGTTTTTGCTGCTGCAATGGCTGCGGGCACTTTTATAGAAGACGCTTACAATACTGATACCGCAAGGGTTATTGTTTATAATTCATGGTGGTTTGAATCCATAATGGTGTTTTTTGTGATCAATTTCATCGGTAATATAAAACGTTACCAATTACACAAAAAAGAAAATTGGGCTACGTTATTATTACACCTTTCTTTTATTCTCATTATTATTGGTGCTTTTGTAACTCGATATATCAGTTATGAGGGAATGATGCCAATACGTGAAGGCGAAACCGCAAATATTATTTATTCGGATAAACCGTATTTGACAGTGTTGGTTGATGGCGAATACAAAGGGGAAATGAAACGAAAAACCTTTGAAAAAGACCTTATTTTAACGCCTGAAGTTAAAGACGATGCATTTTTAAATCTTTTTGCTAGTAATGATTTTTCAATGGGTGGCGAATTTAGTGATATTCCTTTTGAAGTAGTTCATGAGTCTTTTATTTTGAATGGAAAAGAAACGATTAAACCTTCTGAAAACGGAACATTAATGATTAAAATGGTGGAATCGAGTGGAGGAACTCGCCATGAACATTATTTAAAAGAAGGTGAAGTGCAAAATCTACACAATATTTTATTTGCCTTTAATAAATTTACAGAAGGAGCTATTAATATTACTAAAATAGGGGAAGCCTACACAATTCAATCGCCATTTGATGGAAACTTTATGCGCATGGCCGATAAATTTCAAGGTCAAGTTACAAAAAACACACCGCAAGCTTTATTATTACGATCTTTATACAATATGGGTGGTGCACAATTTGTATTTCCAGAGCCCGCTATAAAAGGCGAATTGACTTTAGAATCTAATAATGATTTTAAAGACAAACAAACAGATGATGCTATAGTAGTTAAAGTAAAAAGTCAAGGAAAAGAAGAAACAGTAACACTTGTGGGTTCTAAAGGAAAACAAGGCGTACCTCAAAGTGTAAAAATTGGTGCATTAGAATTTACTTTATTCTTTGGAAGCAAAATTTACAACACCCCTTTCAATATTAAATTAGATGATTTTATTGCCGATAAATATCCAGGAACTGAAAAAAGTTATTCCGCTTATAAAAGTAAGGTAGAAGTAATTGATACCGAAAATAAGAACACTTTTAAAGATAGTATATTTATGAATAATGTTCTAGATTACAAAGGTTTTAGATTGTTTCAGGCAGGTTTTGATCCCGATGAAAAAGGAACACAATTATCGGTAAGTCATGATTTTTGGGGTACTTGGATAACTTATATTGGTTATTTCTTATTGTATTTCGGTTTAATGGCTATTTTATTCAATAAAAACACTCGTTTTGCTAGTTTGAAAGAGAAATTAGAAAAAGCAAAAGCCAAGAAAAATCAGTTATTAGGATTGGTGTTGTTTTTATTTACAACCTTTGCTTTTGCACAACATAATCACCAACCTAATACAACCGAAACACTAAAACTATTAAAACAGCATATTGTTTCTGAAGAACATGCTTCTGAATTTGGAAAAGTAGTTATCCAAGATGCGGGTCGAATGAAACCTATTAATACGTTTTCATCTGAATTACTTCGAAAAGTATCAAAAAGTGATACATATGAAGGAATGAATTCGGATCAAGCGTTTATTTCAATGACGCAATTTCCTCAATATTGGTATAATTTACCTATTATTTATTTGAAAAGAGGAAACGACAGTATTCGTAAAATAATTGGCATTGAAAAAGAAGCAAAATATGCACCATTAGTTTCCTTTTTTGATGAAAAAGGTGGTTATAAATTGGCCAATTATTTAGATGCGGCTTATAAAGAACCTGTGCCTAATCAATTTCAAAAAGATTTTATTGATGCCGATAAAAAAGTAAATTTATTATATTCGGCGTTAAGTGGTCAGATATTAAAAGTATTTCCGGTACCTGGCGATAAAACCAATAAATGGGTGTCTTATTTAGAAATCAATCAGCCAACAGGAACTGCTTTGGATTCCATAAAAAATATTGTTCCGTTTTATTTGAATGCCGTTGATAAATCTACTTTGAATGATGATTATAAGTTGCCAAATAGTTTATTAAAAGGTTTAACCGATTATCAAAAAAAGTATGGAAAAGCCGTAATGCTTTCGGAAAGCAAAATCAATTCTGAAATCATGTATAATAAGTACGATATTTTCAAACGACTATTCTATTTATATATGTTGGCTGGGGTTTTGATGTTGGCTTTTTGTATCGTACAAATTTTTAAGGACAACAAATTTACGCGATTAAGTATAAATGTCTTTCATGGTATAATTGCGTTGTTTTTTGTTTTACACACGCTTGGATTAGCCGTTCGTTGGTATATTTCAGGTCATGCGCCTTGGAGTGATGCCTATGAAAGTATGATATATGTAGGTTGGGCAACCATGTTTTTTGGTCTTGCTTTTGGAAGAAAATCAAAGTTAACTGTAGCTTCTACAACATTTGTAGTTTCTATTATATTAATGGTAGCACATTGGCAATGGATGGATCCATCAATTGGAAATTTACAACCGGTATTAAATTCATATTGGTTAATGATTCACGTTGCGGTTATTGTAGCTAGTTACGGTCCGTTTACCTTAGCCATGGTGTTAGGTTTAGTTGCTTTGTTCTTAATGATTTTCACCAATGCAAAAAATAAAAATAAAATCAAATTGAGCATCGACGAAATCACATATATCAATGAAATGGCGTTAACTGTTGGATTAGTAATGTTAACCATAGGAAATTTCCTTGGAGGACAATGGGCTAATGAAAGTTGGGGAAGATATTGGGGTTGGGACCCAAAAGAAACTTGGGCGTTGATTAGTATTATGGTATATGCATTTGTAATTCACGCACGATTTGTTCCAGCATTACGCGGAAGATGGATTTACAATGTAATGAGTGTTTTAGCGTTTGCTTCGATTTTAATGACGTATTTTGGAGTTAATTTCCACTTGAGCGGCTTACACAGTTATGCTTCGGGTGAAAAACAAAATGTTACCTATTATTTCATCATACTTGCAGTTGTATTAGTAATTGCAGCTATTGCGTATATTCCATATAAAAAGCATTTGAAAAAGTAATTAAATATAAAATTAAGGCTGTCTTTTTGATAGCCTTTTTTTATGAAATGTTTAGCAACAATATCATTAACAATTAATTACATTTGATAAAAATAAGATCATGAAAAAATCACTACTTCTGTTTTTAGCAATTTCCTTATGGAGTTGTCAAAATCAGGCACAAAAAAAAGAAATAACTACAATAGCAACTTCTATGACAAAAGAAACAATATACCAATTTAAAGTTCAGGACTTGGCAGGTGACGAATTTGATTTTGCAACCTTAAAAGGAAAGAGAATAATCATTGTTAATACGGCTTCAGAATGTGGATTAACGCCTCAATATGAGCAATTACAAGCGGTTTATAATCAGTATAAAGATCAAAATCTTGTAATCGTAGGTTTTCCCGCTAATAATTTTGGATCACAAGAACCTGGAAGTAATGCACAAATTGCTTCGTTCTGTCAAAAAAATTATGGAGTAACGTTTCCTATGATGGCTAAAATATCGGTTAAAGGAAATGACATGCATCCTGTATACCAATTCTTAACCCAAAAAGCCAAAAACGGATTAGAAGATAGCAGTGTACAATGGAATTTTCAAAAATACCTTATTAATTCGAATGGGGAATTAGAAAAAGTCGTTGCTCCAAGTACGTTACCAACTGATGCCGAAATCATTAATTGGATTGAAGGGAAATAAACAAAAAATGATCAATTTTTAAATTCCAAATTCCAATTTATCACATTTTGGGATTTGGAATTTTTTTTATTGGAATTTTCCTAAAGCATTTTCTGTACAATAACCGAATGCAACCAGCGGTCAAATTTGTATCCGGATTCTTTGATAAAACCAACTTCTTCAAAGCCAAATTTCTTATGAAAATCGATGCTATTTGTGTTTTCAGAATCGATAACACCAATTAACGTGTGCAAATTTTGTTGTTTGGCTAGACTAATTAATTCGGTTAATAGTAGTTTGCCAATTCCTTTTCCAATGTGGTTTTTATGTGCATACACCGAATGTTCAGCTGTAAATTTATAAGCTTCTCTAAATCTAAATTCACTATAATAGCCAAAACCTACTACTTCACCATTTATTTCGGCAACAACTATTGGATAACCTTTCAATAGTTTCTCTTCAAAAATAGCCTTTTGAGCAGCTAATGTGCGAATATTATAATCGTATAAAGCTGTTGAATTTAGAATGGCATCGTTAATGATGTCTAAAATGGCAGCAGTATCTTCAACTTGATAAGGTCTGATTTTTATTTCCATAGTTCAAAAGTAGTATTTTTGATTTAAACAGTATAATTATACTCCGCAACTTTGTAACTTTGTAGCTTACAACTAAAACACAATGAAGTATCCGAAAATTCCTTTAGCGCAAAGCATTTTAGAAATTTGTCTGCAAAAAGGAGTGAAACATATTGTAATTTCTCCTGGTTCAAGAAATGCGCCTTTGACGATTGGATTTACTAATAATCCGTATTTCAAATGCTACAGTATAGCAGATGAGCGTTGTGCCGCTTTTTTTGCATTAGGAATTGCACAACAAATTCAGCAACCAGTTATTGTTGTATGTACTTCGGGTTCGGCGTTATTAAATTATTATCCTGCTTTTGCCGAAGCTTTTTATAGCCAAATTCCTTTAGTGGTGCTTTCGGCAGACCGACCACAACATAAAATTGATATTGGTGACGGACAAACCATTCGTCAAGAAAATGTATTTGCAAATCATAGTTTGTTCAATGCTAATTTATCCGAAAATAATTCGCCAGAAAATGATCATCTCGTGCAAATGGCATTGCATGTTTCGGTTGCGCAAAAAGGCCCAGTACATATAAATGTTCCGTTTGAAGAGCCTTTGTATGAAACGGTTTCTGAGTTACACGTACATCCTAAAATCATTGAGTTTACTACCGAAAAAAAACCGTTTGATATCGACCCTTCAACGCTTGCTGCTTGGAAAAGTGCCTCTAAAAAATTGGTTTTAGTAGGGGAGTTGTTTCCAAATTCGGTAGAGCAACACTATTTAGAACCTTTAGCAAATGATCCAAGTGTAGTCGTTTTAACTGAAAAAACATCTAATTTACATCATCCAACTTTCATTGATCAAATTGATACGTTAATTACGCCATTTGATGAAGCTGATTTTAAAGCGTTTCAGCCTGAAATTCTAGTAACTTTTGGAGGAATGGTCGTTTCGAAGAGAATCAAAGCATTTTTGCGAAAATACAAACCAGAACACCATTGGCATATAGATGAATTAAGGGCGTATGATACTTTTGGAGCGCTTACAAATCATTTTGAAACTAAAATTAATGTATTTTTAAGTCAGTTGTTGACTGAAGATACATTTGAAAGTACTTATAAATCGGGTATTCTGTCTATTTGGAAAGATAGAGTTGCAAAACACAAAGAATACAATTCTAAAATTCCATTTTCCGATTTTAAAGTGTTTGATTTCATTTGTAAAAATTTACCCGAAAATTGCCAGTTGCAAGTCAGTAATAGTTCGGCAATTCGCTATATTCAGTTGTTTGATGTGGCGTCTTCTATTCCTGTTTTCTGCAATCGAGGAACGAGTGGCATCGATGGAAGTACGTCTACAGCAATTGGCGCTTCAGTGGTAAGTACATTGCCCACAGTTTTAATTACGGGTGATATTGGTTTTTTATACGACAGTAATGCGTTATGGAATAACTACATTCCTTCAAACTTTAAAATTATACTGATAAATAATGGCGGCGGCGGTATTTTCAGAATTTTGCCCGGACATGAAGAAACTGAAACATTCAATACTTATTTTGAAACCTCACACCAGTTGAATGCCTCGCATTTGGCAAAAATGTATGGTTTGAATTATTTTAATGCAACGGATGAAACTTCATTAGATCAACAATTTTCTGCATTTCTTGCTCAGAATGAACAACCCAGTATTTTAGAAATTTTCACTCCCGAAAAAGTAAATGATTCGGTGTTATTGGAGTTTTTCAAGGAGTTGGTTTAACTTGAAAGATTATTCTATACGTGAATATTTTGCCTTACAAGTTTCAATAAACGGGTAATTGATGATTAAAGTATTTCCTTCAATTTCATAAGTTAATTGTAGTTGATTGCAATTTGTGGTTTGTATAGTTGCATTATTTGATGAATATGTCCCGGATGTGTTTAAAGAAGAACCAATTGATAAATCACATAAATTTCCTGTACAAGAAATAGTTCCATTTGTTTCAAAAATTATTGTTTTATCACTCAGAACAGGCTGAAAAACACCACTTCCGTCCCCAGGATCTGCAAGTACAGCTATGAGTTTCCAGGAACCTATTTCATTGATTGTGCTGTTTTCTTCGTTTGCTGAGGTACAGGAAGATAAACAGAAAATCATAAGAGATAGAAAAAGGATCTTTTTAATGACTGACTTCATATTTGCAATTTATTATTTATCTGATGAGTATTACAAAATTAAATAAAAAAATAAGGGTATTTTTATTTTATAACACACTTGAGGGATGAATATGTCTAAATTTTATTTTGCGTGTTAATAGCGCTGTAAGATTTAATCTTAAATTTATTTTTGATTTTCAATATTCTTTTTTCAAATAGTTCAAAGGATAAAATAGCAACTAATATTGTAAATATAACGTTTTGAGGAAAATTATGTAACCCAATTTTTGGAGTAATATTTGGATCAGTTCTTACAAAAAAACCTTGCCAAATATATATTCCATATGAAATAGTTCCAAAATATTTAATTGGTTTCCATTCTAAAATTTTAACAAAAACAGAACTTTGATTGTTGGTTATCCAAAGTAAAATCAAAGCAATTCCAAGACCATGAAAAAGATTAATTAAAGGTAATAATATTATCGGAAGGTAAAAAGGAGAGATAAAAACTAATATACTTAGAAAGAGTGATTTTTTACCTTTGAATTTAAGTCTAATATTGTTCCAATTTGAAAAGTTTAGAATTGCAAAAAGTGCTCCAATTAAAATAGGACCAATTGCAGGTATTGTCCATCTTGTCGTAAAAAAAACATTGTCAAAAATGTATTTTTTACCTTCAATGTTTACACTAATTAATGGAAGTATATAGGAAGTAAATATGCATAAAATTAAAAGTAAAAAAATAATTTTTTTAATCTTACTTAAATTGAAAGTAGAGAATAAAAATGCCCACAAAATATAGAACTGTTCTTCTACAGCTAATGACCAAGTATGAGATAATTCTGTTGACCAAAAAATTTTTGATTTTGGAACAAAATTATAAAGGTAAAATAAAGAAAAAAACAAGCCTGTAATTGTTTCTGCAATATAGCCTTGCTTCATAAAAAATAAAATTGCAATAAAAAAAGGTAGTATTGGGGGCAATAAACGGAGGAATCTTCGGATAAAAAAAAGTTTTAAATTAAATTTTCCTGTTAACTTGATTTCGGATAAAATCAATGTTGTAATCAAAAATCCGCTTATTGTAAAAAAAATATTTACACCAGCGGTACCTGAAAAAAAATAAAAAACATTATCTCTATAATAGCTTCCATCTTCAAAATATTTTGATATCCCCAAATGAGTTAGAATTACTAATAAGATAGAATAAAATCTTAAACCATTAAAGCCTTTTATATATTCACTCATTAATTTAATTTATTTTCTTTCAATAATATTTTAAAAAAATCCTCAATTGCATGAGGATTTTTGGTTATTTTTTATTTTTTCCAGAGTTAAAAGTAAAGCGCTCTACGGGACTTTCTGGTTTTTGTTTTTTGGCAGCTGGTTTACCGGGTCCAAATGGTTTTTTAGGGGCAACTTTTTTAGGGGTAAAAGGCTTTTTAGGACCATCTTTTTTACTATTGGTTGTGCCGCCTTCTTTTTGATACACTTCTTTTAACGGTATTTTTGAAGTTTTAATTTGGTTCAGTACTTCCATAGGTTGTTTTGGGTCTTCTTTAGTGCCACGTAAATAAATAACTAATCCGTTTAAGAAATTACGTAATAACTGGTCGCCACATTCCATAAAATTAGGATGTTCTTCATTGCGAAACACATTACCTAATTCGCCTTTTGAAACTCTGAAATTTACTAAATTTAATATCTCTATAATTTGGTCGTCACGCAATTGAAGCGCTACGCGTAACTTTTTAAAAACGTCGTTATTGTTCATTTATATCGTATTTATTATATCGTATATAATCTGTTATGTGGTCTTAAATCTGTAAAACATAAAAACTTGGTCAAAGATATCCAATTAAAATAAGAATTCTTATTTTTGCCACAAAGAAATACCCTATGGATACTTACCAAGAAAAAATCAGTTTGTTACAAGAAATGATCGCTTTTGCACTTGTTGATGGTGAATTACACGATAGAGAATATGATTTTTTAGAGCTTGTATCACAAGAACTTAACATTGATAAAGCTACTTTTTTAAAATTATTTTCAGAGCGTAGTCAAACTATAGTCATAAAAGATGAATTCAATAGAATTTGTCAATTTTATCGTTTAGCCTTGTTAATGCATAGCGATGGTGTGCTTCATGAGCGAGAACAAATTAAAATAAACGAATTAGGCATCAATATGGGATTGAACCCGTATGCTACAAAACGAGTTTTACAGTTAATGAAATCTTCGCCAAATCAAATGGTTTCGCCCGAAGTATTGTTAGCCCTATTTAGTGAACAACACAATTAGTGACCAAACTGCGATTCGTTATTTTTAATGTAAGCTACAATTAAACTCACGACATCTTCTTCGCTTTCATTGGTAAAAAATAGTTCGTCTAAATCTTCCCAACCCGAAACTATTTCTTCATCTGCTTTTTCAATCAAAGCAACTCGTTCGTCTAGATTAGTGGTGTATTTTTTTGGAAATATTTTCACCGCATTAGCAATTAATTCGGCAGTTTTAAGTGCACTAATTTCTTGATACGATGTAATTATTTCTTCTACAAAATTACCAGCTTCCGAAGTGAAGAATAGGTGAAAACCACCTTCACCCATGGCTCCTTCAAAAATATCAATAAAAACAAAAACTTGTTCTTCATCGGTTAATTCTGAAAAATCATCGGTTGCTTCTTTCTTTTCCCAAATTAACGTTCCAATCGCTTCAATGATGGCTACTTCGTCTTCTAATTGTAATATGTTGTTAATTTTATTCATTCGATTTTTTTTAAATTATTTTTCTACAATATCTAAACTTTTTGATTCTAAATTTACTTTTCCAAGAGACGCTTGACAGCGTGACAAACTGATCAAGTCAAAACGCCCCCAACTTCCATCTCCCAACTTCTAACTTACAACTTATCTTGTAATGCTTTTATTTCGTCTCTTAATTTTGCTGCTTGCATGAAGTCCAAATCTTTAGCGGCTTTTTCCATTTGTTTTCTAAATTCTCGAATTTTCTTCTCAATTTCGGGTTTTGATAAATACAAACTTTCGGGTTCTGCAGCTTTTAGGGCTTCTTTTTCATAATATCCAGTAGATACTGAATTACCGCTTAAAGCACTGCCTAAACTTTTATTTAATGCTTTTGGTTCTAAATTATTTTCGGTATTGTATCGTGTTTGTTTTTCGCGTCTATAGATCGTTTCATCCATTGTTTTTTGCATCGAAGCCGTAATTTTATCGGCATACATTATGGCTTTTCCGTTGACATTTCGAGCAGCTCTACCAACTGTTTGGGTTAACGAACGATGACTTCTTAAAAAACCTTCTTTATCGGCATCTAAAATAGCCACCAACGAAACTTCGGGTAAATCTAAACCTTCACGTAATAAGTTGACTCCAATAAGTACATCAAAAATACCTTTACGCAAATCTTGCATGATTTCAACTCGTTCCAATGTATCTACATCCGAATGAATGTAACGACAACGAATGGATACTTTAGTTAAATATTTAGCCAATTCTTCGGCCATTCGTTTAGTCAAAGTCGTAACCAAAACACGTTCATCTGCTTCGCAACGCAACTGAATTTCTTCGATTAAATCGTCAATTTGATTGGCACTTGGTCGCACTTCAATAATTGGGTCAAGCAAACCTGTTGGACGAATGACTTGTTCTACATAAACTCCTTCTGTTTTTTGTAATTCATAATCGGCTGGAGTTGCAGAAACATAAATTACTTGGTTTTGAAGCGCTTCAAATTCTTCAAACTTCAACGGGCGATTGTCCATAGCTGCCGGTAATCTAAAACCATATTCCACTAGATTTTCTTTTCTGCTTCTATCGCCTCCATACATGGCATGAACTTGCGAAATGGTAACGTGACTTTCATCAACGACCATTAAAAAATCATCGGAAAAATAATCTAATAAGCAAAAAGGTCTTGTGCCAGGTTCTCTTCCGTCTAAATATCTTGAATAATTTTCAATACCAGAACAATAACCTAATTCTCGAATCATTTCCAAATCAAAATTGGTTCGTTCTTCGAGTCGTTTCGCCTCTAAATGTTTGCCAATTTCTTTGAAATAATCTACTTGTTTGACTAAATCTTGCTGGATTGCCCAAATGGCATTTTGTAAGACATCGGGCGAAGTCACAAACATATTGGCCGGATAAATAGTCAGTTTTTCATAACGCTCAAGTACTTGTGCAGTTCGGGCATCAAAGGCCTCAATTTCTTCAATTTCATCGCCAAAAAAGTGAATGCGAAACGGTTCGTCGCCATAACTTGGGAAGATTTCTAAAATATCGCCTTTAATGCGGAAATTTCCGGGATTAAATTCGGCTTCGGTTCTAGAATACAAACTTTGTACTAAGTTGTGAAGCACTTTTGTGCGCGAAATGATTTGGCCTGTTGCTAAATTGATGACGTTTTTTTGAAATTCAACTGGATTCCCAATTCCGTACAAACAAGAAACAGACGAGATTACAATAATGTCTCTTCGGCCCGAAAGTAGGGCAGAAGTAGTGCTTAATCGCAATTTTTCTAATTCTTCATTGATCGATAAATCTTTTTCAATATAGGTTCCGGTAACAGGAATAAAGGCTTCTGGCTGATAATAATCATAGTAAGAAACAAAATATTGTACCGAATTATTTGGAAAAAACTGCTTGAATTCAGAATATAATTGAGCGGCAAGCGTTTTGTTGTGTGCTAAAACTAGTGTAGGCTTTTGTACTTCTTGCACCACATTTGCAACGGTAAATGTTTTTCCAGAACCAGTAACTCCTAATAAAGTTTGGTATTTTTCTCCATTTATAATGCCTTTTGAAAGTTTTTCAATGGCTTGAGGTTGGTCACCCGTTGGTTTATATTCAGAGACGACTTGGAATTTCATTTGGCGTATGGCAAAGTTTGAAAGTTGTAAAGTTACAAAGTTAGGATATTATTCGTTAGAAAAATCCCATTCCTTTTGTTGTAATGCACTAAGAAACGTCCAGGCCACAAACCGACTTCTTTTTTGTCCTTGGGCCATTTCAATAGTTTTTATGGTTACAGCTCCTACTTTATTTAAGGTTCGGTAGATGGTTTTTAAGTTATCTTTTTTAGAGACCAAAGTGGTAAACCAGAAACATTGTAAAGGATATTTTACACTTTCGTATATCATTTGGGTTATGAAACCGATTTCGCCACCAGCACACCATAATTCGGCTTCTTTTCCACCAAAATTAAGCTGCTTTTCATCTGATTTTAATTGGTTTACTTTTCGAGAATTAGCTTTTGAAGCGGCAGTTTCGGAGGAATGAAACGGAGGGTTGCAAATGGTAAAACTAAATTTATCTTCGGGTAAAATGATGTTTTTAAATATATAGCGTGGTGTTGTTTGTAGTTGTAAACTTATAGCTTCACTTAATTTCGGATTTTGTCCAATTATTTTTTTGCAATTTTGAAGCGCATTTTCATCGATATCTACTCCTACAAAACTCCAACCATAACTAGAATTACCAAGTATGGGATAAATACAATTAGCTCCTATACCAATATCTAATCCAAGAATATTTTCCCCTTTCGGAATAGTTCCGTTATTTGATTCGGCTAATAAATCGGCTAGATAATGAATATAATCAGCTCTTCCGGGAATAGGCGGACATAAATAATTGCTAGGAATATTCCAATTTTCAATTCGGTATTCCGAAACCAATAGCGCTTTATTCAAGGCAATTACAGCATCAGAATTACTGAAATCTATTGTTTGTTCTTCGTTATGAGTGTTGGTAATCACAAAAGAAGCTAATTCTGGCAAAGCCTTGATTAGTTTTTCAAAATCATATCTAAATCGATGTGGATTTCTTGGATGCAGATTACTTTTTTCAGTTTGAACTGTTTTGCTTTTCATTGAAATATTGCTCTAGTCAAATATAATACAATTTAAAGTATTTACAAGAAAATAAATGGCTGGTCCCAACATTCCATTAGTAATAAATCGCCAGATTGGTGTTCAATGGTTACTATACCATCTTCAACTACATGATTGCTCGTTCCGGTTCTATATCCTATTTGTAATTCTTCGTTATTGAGTGAATAAAAAAGGTTTTTTGTAATAATTCCAGTTACTTTTCCAACTGGAATTAAAGACAAAATAGTATTTGCCGTATACCATTTATCAAATTTTGTAGGCAATAAAAATACTTTTGAATGATCATCAATGACTACAATTTTGAGTTGGTTGCGGTATTGTACAATTGTGGTAATATTAGTTAACGTATGATCGGCTCTTTTACCGGTGGCCCAAATGACATTGACTGCTTTATGTCCTTTTTCAATAAGGTAGTCAAACGCTTTTTCTAAATCGGTTTTATCTTGATTAGGTGTGTGAACAATTTCCAGTGGATATTGCTTTTCTAAATATACTTCGGGATTAAAATTGCAATCAAAATCACCTAACAAAACATCTACTTTTATTCCTAAATCTATTACTCGATGTATAGCCGAATCTAAAGCAATAACGAGTGGCGACCATTCTAAAAGTTGCCCCATTAATTCTTCAGAACAAGAAGCACCATTTGCAATAATTAATGCCGGTTCTTGATCGTCTCGAACAATATGGTGTGATGACATGCTGCTGATTTATAATTTATTGTACGATATACGTTTGCTGGTCAGTTTCAGAAACACTAAAATAGCCCAATGCAAAGTTATCAAAATTTGTTTGATTGATTACATTTCCTCTCACGGTTGCTGGTGGTGTTTGAAAAGGACTTCCGCCATTTGATCCTGAAATGCTTAATAAAATATTCATATAATTATAATAGCGTTGCGAAATACCATTTAATTGAAGTTGAATAGAATCGCCAGTTTTAAGGTCATTTGCTAAATATGCAAACATTTGATTTCCTTGAAAAAAATCATCATCTATAACGTCAATTATGGGTAAAAGAGCATTTGAAGCGTTGAAATTAATTAGATAAAAATTGGCTTCATTAGGAAAATCTTGAAAATAAAATTTGACTTCAACTTCATCACCTGTAAAACCGCCATTTTCGGTTTGCTCAACTGAATCAATAGTTGGTGCGGCAATCATATTTTCAGTGGCAATAAAAGTTTCGCCTTGATAAATTACGGTTAGCGTATACGTTTGCCCAATTTCTGGAATAAAATTAGTACAAACATAATTTCCTGTACCTGGAGTTTCTGTAAAATTAAATTGAACCGCATTACCATTGGTAACAAAAACGGTAGCACCAGAAACTACAGGAATTTCAGAAGAATAAAAATCTGTAGTAGTGGTTAATTTTATTGTTTGCTCATTACCAGCAGTGCCTTTTTCCCACTTGAGCGAAGCATCTATAACTAATTTTGCCGGAGCGGTATCTAGTTCAATATCAACAACGTCTTCACAAGCAATAAAGAAAAGAGTACATAGAACAATTATTATTTTATAAGTAATTTTCATGCGCTTAAAATTTAAAGTTATAGGTTACACTAGGAACAATTCCAAAAATTGACAATCGAACCGCTTCATTATTACCAGAATCTTGATTTTGTCTAAAGCTAATGGAAGCAGCATTTTTTCGGCTGTATAGATTATAAATTCCGAACACCCATTCGCCTTGCCAATTACGGTTTTTATTTTTTGAAGGAATAAGAGTGGCAGAAATATCTAATCGATGATACGTAGGAAGTCTATTTTCGTTTCGTAAACCATAAGTAGGTATTGTTATGCCTTGATATTGATATTGCCCATTTGGATACGTTACCGGTTGCCCTGATTGTAGAGTGAAAATACTGCTAAAACTCCATTTTTCATTGAATTGATACATACCTGTAACCGATAAATTATGTAATTTATCCCAACCTGTTTTGTACCATGCTCCATTGTTAATTCCTGATTCTAAACTAGTTCTACCTGGTGTTTGCTGTTCAGACCTAGATAATGTGTATGAAACCCAACCATTTAATTTGCCTTCGTTTTTACGAAATAAAACTTCTAGTCCATACGCTCTTGCGTTACCATTTAAAATCACTTGTTCTATAGCATTGTTGGCAATCAAATCAGCACCATCAATATAATCTAATCGATTTTTTATTTTTTTATAAAATGATTCAATTTCTAAACTGTATTTTCCGTCTTTAAGTTCTGAAAAATAACCAACCGCTATTTGATCAAGTATTTGGGGCTTTAAAAAATTATCGCTTGGTGCCCAAACATCAAGAGGAGTAGGGGATTGCGTGTTTGAAATGAGGTGTAAGTATTGCGTCATTCGGTTATAACTTATTTTTACCGATTGTTGATCATTAATAAGATAAGCTACTGCTAATCGTGGTTCTAAATTATTGAATTTTGCAATTGTTTCATTTTTTCCATAGGCAACGGTTCCTGTAGGTGTGGCTTTTTCATAAATTTGTTGTTCAGCATTAAATAAAACTGCTTGGTTATTTGCATAGGTATTAATTTCTTGATTCCCCAAGCGATAAAATAAGCTATAGCGCAAACCGTAATTAATTGAAAATTTATCTGAGAGTTGTTGTTCAACATCTAAATATAACGCCGGCTCAAAAGCATATTTTTTATCTAATTGCTTAGGATTTATACCCGAAGTACTATTAGTAGGTTCAATTTTTCCAGGATTAAAATCATAATAAATGGCATTTGCACCATAGAATAATTTGGTTTTATCGTTAAGATAATGTTTGAAATCATATTTTAAATTGTAGTTTTTTATGCCACTATCCCAATTAAATCCAACGAAATCTAGTGTTAATCCGTAATAATAATCGCTGTAAATCATTGAAAAATTTGAAAATAATTGGTCAGAAAACAAATGATTCCATCGTAAATTGAATACAGTATTTCCATAAGTATTAACAAAACTATTGTTGAGACTGAAAACATCGCGACCGAAATAACCAGATAAATATAGATTGTTATTTTCGTTGAGTTTATAACTTAATTTTGTGTTTAAATCATAAAAATAAGCCGAATTTTTGTTGTTGGTTAGTTTTAAAAATAAATGGGCATACGAACTTCTGCCTGCAACTAAAAAGGAGCCTTTTTCTTTTACTAAAGGGCCTTCTGCCATAATTCTACTCGAAATAAGCCCGATTCCTCCCGATAAATTAAAGGCTTTGCTATTTCCTTCTTTTTGATAAATATCAAGAACGGAGGCTACTCTTCCGCCAAATCTTGAAGGAATTCCACCTTTGTACAATTTAAGATCTTTGATGGCATCAGCATTAAAAACAGAGAAAAAACCGAATAAATGAGATGAATTATAAACGGTGGCTTCGTCTAAAAGTATTAAATTTTGATCGGCGGCGCCACCACGCACATTAAATCCCGACTGACCTTCGCCAGCATTTGTAACTCCGGGCAAGGTTGTAATTGATCTTAAAATATCGATTTCTCCTAAAATAGCGGGCATTTTTTTTATGGTACTGATGGCTATTTTATTAACGCTCATTTCGGGCTTGCTAATACTTGTTCGATATGGATTTTTATTTATAATTACAGCATCAAGTTCTTTTGCGTTTGCTTTAATTTCAATTGCTAATTTGCTATTTTCTTGTAATGAAATTTCAATTATTTTTGTTTCGTAACCAATTGTACTCACTTGTAAATTGTAAGAGCCTTTTGGAACTGTTAACGAAAAAAAGCCATATTCGTTTGTGAATGTACTTATTTTAAGTTCGGAAATTTCTACTAATACCCCAATCACAGTTTCATTATTGTTGCTATCAACTACTGAACCGCTTAGGGTTACTCGTTCCTGTGCAATACTTAAAATTGATTGTAATACGAGAAATACTATAAGAAGCTGTTTTTTCATAATTTAGGCATGAAGTTTGAGTTACAAATTTGGGAATTATAGTTGGCAATTGATTTAAAACTTATGTTAATTTATGACTAAAAATCAATTTATAGTTTAATTTTACATTTTAAAGCACTACAGGTTTATGAATTTTAAGTTTTTTGCCCTAATCATATTCTTTTTTTCTATGTTCAGTTGGGCACAGAAAGATACACCATTTAAGTCGCCAAAAATTAAATTAAATTGGGATGTTCCAGTTAAAACGGAAACCAAATCAAAAGCTATTACATTGCCTTTTAAAAGTGTGTTAGATAAAGATGATTCTTATTTAAAGCGGTATTCCATTTTAAAAAAGGATAATGGACAGGAAAGTGTTTTGGTTGAAAAAACAAAATTTAAAAATCCGGGTGAAGATTTAAAAAATAAATTAAATAATAGAGATAAAGCCATTCAACCCGAGTACAGAAGTAATCAATTTTTAGGAGAGTTTAAAACTAAGGCAAAATATGTAAAAATAGTGTGTAGAGATCACGAATATCCTGATGGTGACCGAGTGAAATTACTATTAAATGATCGCACTATTATTAATGAAATTTTATTAGAAGCCAATGTTAAAGAATATTATGTTGACATAACAAACGGATTTAATAAATTAGATTTTGAAGCGTTAAATCAGGGTACTTCTGGACCAAACACAGCAGCTTTTGCAGTTTATGATGATTCGGGAAATTTAATTACTTCAAATGAATGGAATTTAACAACCGGAATTAAAGCTACTATTGTTGTGGTTCGGGAAGAAGAAAAAAAATAAGCATAAAAAAAGCGTTCCAATTTGGAACGCTTTTTTTATATGAAAATTAAGATTTTAACCTAATTTCTGATCTAAATTTACTTTTAACGTTTGAAGGAAATCTTCTGTAGTTAAATAATCAGCATCTGTTAAACCATCTGGTTTTACTAACATTGCTAAATCTTTAGTCATTTTTCCACTTTCAACCGTTTCAATACACACTTGTTCTAATGTATGACAGAATGTAATTAATTCTTGATTTCCGTCTAATTTTCCTCTGTGTTCTAATCCTCTTGTCCATGCAAAAATTGATGCAATTGGATTGGTTGATGTTTTCTTTCCTTGTTGGTGTTGACGGTAATGACGTGTTACAGTTCCGTGAGCCGCTTCAGCTTCAACTGTTTTTCCATCAGGAGTAACCAAAACAGAAGTCATTAAACCTAATGAACCAAATCCTTGAGCTACGGTATCCGATTGAACGTCTCCGTCATAATTTTTACAAGCCCAAACAAATCCTCCATTCCACTTCATGCATGAAGCAACCATATCATCAATTAAACGGTGCTCATAGATGATTCCATTCGCTTCAAAATCAGCTTTGTAATGTTGTTGATACACTTCTTCAAAAATATCTTTGAATCTTCCGTCATACGCTTTCAAAATAGTATTCTTAGTAGAAAGATATAAAGGCCATTTTTTAGTTAATGCCATTTGGAAAGAAGAATGAGCAAATCCATAAATACTTTCGTCAGTATTATACATAGACATTGCTACACCATCCCCTTTAAAGTCATATACATTCCAAGTTGTAGTTTCACCTGCTTCGTTGGTAAAAGACATGGTTAAAGTTCCTTTTCCTTTGATCACTTTATCGGTAGCTTTGTATTGATCTCCAAATGCATGACGTCCAATAACGATTGGTTTTGTCCATCCTTGAACATAACGTGGTACATTACTCATAATGATTGGTTCGCGGAAAACAGTTCCACCAACGATATTACGAATCGTTCCGTTTGGTGATTTCCACATTTCAGAAAGATTAAATTCTTTCACACGCTCTTCGTCAGGAGTAATTGTGGCACATTTGATACCAACATTGTATTTTTTAATTGCTTCCGCAGAATCTATCGTAATTTGGTCTTTAGTAGCTTCTCTGCTTTCGATTCCTAAATCATAGTATTTAATATCTAAATCTAAATAAGGAAGAATTAATTGCTCCTTAATAAAACTCCAAATGATTCGAGTCATTTCATCGCCATCCAATTCAACTACTGGATTAGCTACTTTAATCTTTGCCATATTGTTAGGTTTAATTTCGATGCGCATTTTTTAATTTCGATGCGCATTAAGTATTTTTTGTTTGTTAAAATGCGGTCACAAATATAATAAATTCACTTCAATTGCGGTTAAAACCCAAGCGAAATCGTTTGAATTATTATTTTGATATTTTTAATCCAATAAATTATTAATTTGATAGTAATTGATAGGCAATTTTATTAGAACTTCAAATTTATAGCAGGTAATAACTTACTGCTCACTTCTCCAAATCCAACTCTTACTTGCTCATTTTGACAAAATCCACGAATAATCACAGTATCATTATCATTGATGAATTTACGTTCGCTGCCATCATTCATTTGAATAGGTTTTTGTCCGCCCCAAGTCAATTCAAGCATAGAGCCAAATGAATCTTCAGTAGGTCCAGAAATCGTTCCACTTCCCATCATATCTCCTGAATTAATTCTGCAACCATTTATAGTATGATGTGCTAATTGTTGCGACATTGACCAATACATGTATTTGAAATTAGAACGAGACACAATAGTTTCTGCTGTATGTTCTGGTTTTATGGCTACTTCAAGGTTAATATCAAACGCCTTCTTTCCTTTTTGTTGTAAATAAGGAAGGGGAGTTGGAGATTGCTCAGGACCTTTAACTCTAAAAGGTTCTAAAGCATCCATAGTAACAATCCAAGGTGAAATAGATGAGGCAAAGTTTTTAGCTAAGAAAGGTCCAAGCGGTACATATTCCCATTTTTGAATATCACGCGCACTCCAATCATTAAATAAAACCATTCCAAAAATATGTTCTTCTGCTTCTTCAACAGGAATGGGTTCGCCTATTAAATTGGCATCGGTAGTAATAAAAGCGGTTTCTAATTCAAAATCTACTAATTTGGATGGACCAAAAACAGGATTTGTTTCACCATTTGGTAAAGTTTGCCCATAAGGTCTATGAACTGGTATACCAGAAGGAACAATAGTTGAGCTTCTACCGTGATATCCTACCGGAATATGTAACCAGTTGGGTAATAAAGCGTTTTCTGGATCACGGAACATTTTTCCTACATTCGTCGCATGTTCTTTAGAACTATAAAAATCGGTATAATCGCCAATTTGAACAGGAAGCAACATTTCAATATCTTCTACTTTGAAAATGATAATTTCTCTATGCGCGCTGTTATCTCTAAGTTTAGGATTGTTCTCGTCGAAAAGTTCGGCTAATCGATTTCGCACCAAACGCCATGTTTTTTTACCGTCTGAAATAAAGTCATTTAAGGTATCTTGCATGAACATATCGTCAGTTAATTCAATACCTTCAAAATAACCGAGTTGTTGTAAAGCACCCATATCAATGGCGCAGTTACCAATTCGAGTACCTATCGTGATTACATCTTCTTTGGTAATAAAAACTCCAAACGGAATATTTTGAATAGGGAAATCGCTGTTTTCAGGGACATTGATCCATGATTTTCTGTTCGGATCATTAGCAATATTTGGCATATTTTTATTGTTAGTTTGTTGTTGAAAAATTATGAATCAAATATAAAATTATCTGGCAATCTAACAAACCTTTTTTGTAAATTTGACCTAATTTTAACGAAATATTTTTGCAATGCAACGCGACGAACAAATTTTTGACCTTATTCTTGATGAACAAGACAGACAAATTCACGGAATTGAATTAATTGCTTCAGAAAACTTTGTTAGTGACCAAGTAATGGAAGCTGCAGGTTCCTGTTTGACTAACAAATATGCAGAAGGCTATCCTGGTAAACGCTACTATGGTGGTTGTGAGGTAGTTGATGTAGTTGAGCAAATAGCTATAGATAGAGCAAAAGCTTTATTTGGTGCCGAATATGTAAATGTACAACCTCATTCGGGTTCTCAGGCAAATACAGCTGTTTTTGCAGCTTGTTTAAAACCAGGTGATACTATTTTAGGTTTTGATTTGTCGCATGGTGGTCACTTGACACATGGTTCTCCGGTAAATTTTTCAGGAAAATTATACAATCCAGTTTTTTATGGTGTAGAGGAAGAAACAGGGGTTTTAAATTATGATAAAATTCAAGAAATTGCTTCAGCCAATAAACCAAAAATGATTATTGCGGGTGCTTCAGCTTATTCACGTGACATGGATTTTAAACGTTTTCGTGAAATTGCAGATAGCGTTGGAGCTTTATTGTTAGCAGATATCTCGCATCCTGCAGGTTTAATTGCCAAAGGTTTATTAAACGATCCTATTCCTCATTGTCATATTGTAACCACTACAACTCATAAAACGTTAAGAGGACCAAGAGGTGGAATGATCATGATGGGAAAAGATTTTGAAAATCCATGGGGCTTAACCACGCCAAAAGGTGAAATAAGAATGATGTCGCATATATTAGATATGTCGGTATTTCCAGGTAATCAAGGCGGACCTTTAATGCATATTATCGCTGCTAAAGCAGTGGCGTTTGGTGAATGTTTAACAGATGAGTTTTTCCGTTATGCAATGCAGGTTAAAAGCAATGCACAAGCAATGGCTCAAGCGTTTAATAAGAGAGGTTATAAATTAATTTCTGGAGGAACAGATAATCACATGATGTTGATTGATTTGCGTAATAAAAATATTTCGGGTAAAGACGCTGAAAACGCATTGGTTAAAGCCGAAATTACCGTAAATAAAAACATGGTTCCATTTGATGATAAATCGCCATTTATTACTTCCGGAATTCGTGTAGGAACTCCTGCAATTACGACTCGTGGTTTAGTAGAAGAAGATATGGAAACGGTTGTTGCTTTAATTGATAAGGTTTTAATGAACCATACTGATGAAGCGGTTTTAGAGCAAGTGGCGGAAGAAGTAAATGAATTAATGAGCGAACGTGCAATGTTTGTGTTTTAATTTATAGTTCTATAATTTATTTAAAAGAGCAGTGTTTATTCACTGCTTTTTTTATGATATGATAAAAAAAAATCCCGCAATTGCGGGATTTTTTTATACTTGAGAAAGTGGATACTAGTTTTTGTATCTTCTTTCTTTGATTTTTGCTTTTTTACCAGTAAGTTCTCTAAAGTAGTAGATACGAGCTCTACGAACTTTACCTCTTTGGTTCACTTCAACTTTTTGTAATGCAGGTAAATTTACTGGAAAAATACGCTCCACTCCAATAGCTCCAGACATTTTACGAATAGTAAAAGTTTCAGTAGCTCCAGTTCCTCTTCTTTGGATTACAACTCCTTTGAAAAACTGAGTTCTAGTTTTTTCTCCCTCTTTAATCTCATAGTACACAGTGATTGTATCACCAGCACCAAATTCTGGGAAATCTTTTCTTGTAACAAATTCGTTATTAACGAAATCAACTAAATTTGACATAGTCTTTAAAATAATAAATTCGATTCAAAACAACATTCACGTCTATCGCCAGAGGTTGATTCAAAGTGGGTGCAAAAGTATTAAAAAAAATCGAATAAACAAATTTCAAATTCAAAAATATTTGGAAAGGGATTTTAGGATAGTGGATTTTCGGATAATTAATTTTCGAACAATGGATTTTCGGAATATCAGAACATCAGAACATCAGAACATCAAAAGTCATTAATCATTTTCCAATAAATCGGGTCTTCTGTTTTTTGTGTGTTCGTAGGCCATGTCTTCTCGCCATTTTTCAATTTTTGGAAAATTACCACTTAATAATATTTCAGGGACTTTCCATCCATTATAATCGGCAGGACGGGTATAAATTGGAGGTGATAGTAAATTATCTTGAAAGCTATCGGTCAAAGCCGAAGTTTCATCACTCAAAACACCAGGAATTAAGCGTATAATCGCATCACAAAAAACAATGGCACCAATTTCTCCACCACTAAGCACATAATCGCCTATTGAAATTTCTCTTGTAATATGCATATCGCGAACACGTTGGTCTACACCTTTATAATGACCGCATAAAATCATAATATTTTCATACATAGAAATTGAGTTGGCCATTTTTTGGTTTAGCGTTTCACCATCTGGAGTCATATAAATGATTTCGTCGTACGTTCTTTCGGTTTTAAGTTTCGAAATGCAGGCATCTATAGGTTGAACCATCATTACCATTCCTGCACCACCACCAAATTGATAATCATCGACACTCTTTTGTTTGTTGGTTGTATATTCTCTTAAATTATGAAAATGTACTTCGACTAATTCTTTTTCAATGGCACGTTTCATAATAGAAGCCTCAAACGGACTTCGCATCAATTCTGGTAAAACGGTAATAATATCTATTCGCATGTGGCAAAGATAATAGATTATTTTTTAGTGGCCGATAACGAATACACCATTGGAATCTTATTTTTTAAATGTTTGATTCTGAATTTATTTGGTTCAAATTCTTCTGTTTCATTAAAACAATTGTAAGGCGAATAATCAAATTCATTGAATGAATTCAGTTCCAAACCATTTGTAATCAACGCATTTAATAGTTCCGATGTAGGATGATTCCAAGTAATGGTTTGATTTGCAATTTCTGCCTCTCGATCGGCATAAGTTCCAGATTCATCTTCTATAATGGCTTCGGTATTAAAATAATTGTAAAAAATTTCTTTAAAATCGTTATCAAACATCCAAACTAATGGATGAAAATCGGCCATAACAAATTTACCTCCTGGTTTTAAAAGCTGTGAAATTACTTTTGCCCATTTGTCAAGATCAGGAAACCAACCAATTGTTCCATAACTGGTAAATATAATATCAAATTGTTCATCCAGATGATTGGGAGCGTCATAAATATCGCAGCAAACAAAAGAGGTATCTAAACCTAAATTTTGATTAATTTCTCTAGCTCTTTCAATGGCTTTGTCTGATAAATCGACACCAGTAGCCTTCGCACCCATTCTGGAAAAAGTCATAGTGTCTTGCCCAAAATGACATTGAAAGTGCAACACTTTTTTTCCTTTTACGTTACCAAGTAATTCTAATTCTATGGTATTTAAAGTTGATTTTCCTTGCAGAAATCCCTCCATGTCATAAAATTCAGAATCAATATGTACATCAACTTTATTGTTCCAAGTCAATTTATTTATATTGATGTAGTCGCTCGTTTTCATGGTATTTATTTTTGTATATCAAATCTACTATTTATTTTGTAATTTTGCACTTTCAAATTAAAATTCAAAACAATGGAAAACGGAATATACGCTAAATTTAATACCGCAAAAGGGTCTATTTTAGTAAAATTAACACACGATTTAACGCCTGGAACAGTAGGTAACTTCGTAGGATTAGCAGAAGGTCAATTAGAAAATTCAGCTCGTCCAATGGGTAAACCTTATTATGATGGATTAAAATTTCACCGTGTAATTCCTGATTTTATGATACAAGGTGGTTGTCCTCAAGGGCAAGGTACTGGCGGTCCTGGTTATAATTTTGATGATGAATTTCACCCAAGTTTAAAACACGACAAACCAGGAGTGTTGTCTATGGCAAACGCAGGTCCTGGTACAAATGGTTCTCAGTTTTTTATTACGCACATTCCAACCAATTGGTTAGACGGAAAACACACTGTTTTTGGACATGTAATTGAAGGTCAAGATGTGGTTGATGCTGTTGAAGGTGATGATGCATTAGAAAGTATTGAAATTATTAGAGTAGGTGACGAAGCTAAAAATTGGAATGCTATTGAAGCGTTCAGAACATTTGAAGGTTCTCGTGCCAAAAGAATTGCTGAACAAAAAAAAATGGCAGAGGAAGCTTTAGAAAAATTAGCCGCTGGTTTTCAAAAAACTGAAAGTGGTTTACGTTACCAAATTATTCAAAAGGGGAATGGAACTGCTGCAGAAAAAGGTAAAAAAGTATCGGTACATTACCAAGGAGCTTTAGAAAACGGACAAGTATTTGATTCCTCTTATAAAAGAAAACAACCTATTGAATTTCAATTAGGCGTTGGACAAGTAATTGAAGGATGGGATGAAGGAATTGCTTTATTACAAGTAGGAGACAAAGCACGTTTTGTAATTCCTTCTTATTTAGGATATGGCTCTAGAGGAGCAGGAGGAGTTATTCCGCCAGATGCAACATTAGTTTTTGATGTTGAATTGATGGATGTAAAATAAAATTGAAATAAATACATAAATAATCCTGAGAAATTGTCTTGGGATTTTTTTTATATTTACCTCAAATAAAAAATCAAATTATGAAAAAATCATTTTTAGTTGTATTCACATTTATGTTTAGTTTGCTTTCTTGTACTTCTCAAAAACAGGTAACAGCTCCAGTACAAAATGTAGAAGTTGTAAGCATGAATATGGAAGAATCTGGAGAGAAAATGTTTCAAAAACGTTGTGCAGAATGTCATGATTTATATGCGCCCAATGCCTATACTTCACAACAATGGGAACCAATCGTATTTGAAATGCAAAAAAAAGGAGGAATTTCTAACGATGATACGTATTTGATTTTGGACTATTTGAAAAAAAATGCGAAACCATAAAAAATGAGAATTATTTCTATCTTTTTTCTGCTTTTTTCATTGAACTTACTTGGGCAAGTGCCACATTGTGGGTTTGATTTTACGTCTTATTTAGTGGTAAAAGTCCATGAAGAAGGAAAATCTGATAATATTGCCGATTTGAAAATTTCCGTGGTCAACGAAAAAGGAGAAGAAATCATTAATGAAAACAATAAATACAGTTGGAAATACGGTAATCAGGCTTTGTTTTTTACTAGAAATCATTTAATTAGTAAATCTAACGAACCTGAGAAATGGTTTTTTCCGTATGCGGGAGATACGTATTTGCTTTCCATAACTAATACTTTTCCTGCGGAAGAATTTTACATCAAAATTCAAGATGAAAAAGGAAAATTTAAAGAACAATTAGTCCAATTGCAAGCGTTTAATATGTATATTTTGTGTTCTAGTGAAAATGAACGCCAAGCCAGAAGTTTCGGGCCAAGAAGTAATAATCCAATAGAAGTAGTACTTTCACTTGCAAAAAAATGATAGTGTTGCTGTCGTAATAAACTTTTTTTTTGACTTGCATTTTCTTACTTTTGCAAGACAACACAACATATTATGTACAAACTAATCATTCGCCCTTTATTATTTTGTTTTGATCCCGAAAAAGTGCATTATTTTACTTTTTCACTCATTCGTTTTCTGAACAAAATCCCTGGTTTTTCATATTTGTTTCAATCGCTTTATGAAGTAAAAGATGCTCGTTTAGAAAGAGAAGTTTTCGGAATTAAATTCAAAAATCCAGTCGGATTAGCTGCTGGGTTTGATAAAGACGCAAAGTTGTATCAAGAGTTATCGAATTTCGGTTTCGGATTTATTGAAATAGGAACATTAACACCTGTTGGACAAGAAGGAAATCCTAAAAAACGTTTGTTTCGCTTAAAAGAAGACAACGCTATTATTAATAGAATGGGTTTCAATAACGGTGGTGTTAAAGAAGCAGTGGAGCGTTTGAAAAAAAATAAAGGTGTTTTAATCGGCGGAAACATCGGAAAAAATAAAGTTACGCCAAACGATGAAGCGGTAAAAGATTACGAAATTTGTTTTGAAGCGTTGTTTCCGTTTGTCGATTATTTTGTGGTGAATGTGAGTTCGCCAAATACTCCAAATCTTCGCGAACTGCAAGAAAAAGAACCACTAAAAAAATTGTTACAAACTTTAGAAAACAATAAACTACAAACAACAAACCATAAACCAATTCTATTAAAAATAGCTCCCGATTTAACTGACGAACAGCTTTTGGACATCATTGATATCGTTAACGAAACTAAAATTGCGGGTGTAATTGCGACAAATACTACAATTTTTCGCGATGGTTTACAATCGGAAAATAAATCAGAAATAGGCGGTTTATCTGGAAAACCATTAACGAAACGTTCTACCGAGGTGATTCGTTTTCTTTCAGAAAAAAGTAATCAATCATTCCCAATCATTGGAGTAGGAGGAATTCACACTGCCGAAGACGCGATTGAAAAGTTAAATGCTGGTGCAAGTTTGGTTCAGTTATATACTGGTTTTATTTATGAAGGTCCTGCTTTAGTAAAAGCGATCAATAAAAAGATTTTAGAGCAGATTTAAAATTGCTATCTTTGAAGCTATGAATCCAATCAAAATTATCGAGTGTCCGCGTGATGCCATGCAAGGTATAAAGCCCTTTATCCCAACGGAACGAAAGGTGAAATACTTGCAAGCATTATTGCGTGTTGGATTTGATACTATTGATTTTGGAAGTTTTGTTTCGCCTAAAGCGATTCCGCAAATGCAAGACACAGCTGAGGTTTTAGCCCAATTAGATTTATCGGCAACAAGCAGTAAATTATTAGCCATTATTGCCAATACGCAAGGCGCTCAAAACGCTTCAGTTCACGCAGCAATTCAATATTTAGGTTTCCCTTTTTCGATTTCTGAGAACTTTCAAATGCGAAATACGCACAAAACAATTGCCGAAAGTTTAGTCACTCTACAAGAAATTTTAGAAATCGCTGATCAATCCAATAAAGAAGTCGTTACTTATATTTCAATGGGCTTCGGAAATCCATATGGCGATCCTTGGAATGTTGAAATTGTGGGTGAATGGACAGAAAGATTAGCGAATATGGGTGTGAAAATTCTATCGCTTTCTGATACCGTTGGAAGTTCAACACCAGAAGTAATCGATTATTTGTTTTCAAATTTGATTCCGAAATATCCAACTATTGAATTTGGAGCGCATCTTCACACCACACCTGATAAATGGTTTGAAAAAATTGATGCAGCTTACAATGCAGGTTGTCGTCGTTATGATGGTGCCATTCAAGGTTTTGGAGGTTGTCCTATGGCAAAAGATGATTTAACAGGAAATATGCCTACTGAGAAATTATTGTCCTATTTCACTACCAAAAGAGAAAACACAAACACCAGTCCTATGAGTTTTGAAAGTGCTTATAATGAAGCGACTAAGTTATTCGGGGAGTTTCATTAATAGAAGCTAATTCCAGCTATACATTTCAAGATTTTATCAATAATTCTTTTTTTGTAAGTACTAAAAAGAGCTTCTAAGGTCGCTTTTTTAGCACTACAAAAAATAGAATTCTTCAATAAAATACTTTTCATTACTATCTGGGCTAAAAACTAATCACGAATTACTATTCACTATTCACTTTTTTTTGTATATTTGCACGCAATTTAACAACAACTACAAATTGCACCATGAAAGCACACACAACTAAGATCGTTGGCGAAGGACTTACATACGACGATGTTTTGCTTATTCCAAATTATTCAGAAGTTTTACCACGCGAAGTAAATATTCAATCGAAGTTTTCGAGAAATATTACCTTGAATGTTCCTATCGTTTCCGCTGCAATGGATACGGTTACCGAAAGTTCTATGGCAATTGCTATGGCACAAGAAGGCGGTATTGGCGTGTTACACAAAAACATGACGATTGAGCAACAAGCAGCAAAAGTAAAGAAAGTAAAACGTGCTGAAAGTGGTATGATCATCGATCCGGTAACGTTACCTTTAACAGCAACTGTTGGTGACGCTAAAATGGCAATGAAAGAATTTAGCATTGGTGGAATTCCAGTTGTTGATGAAAACGGAATTTTAAAAGGAATTGTAACCAATAGAGATTTACGTTTCGAAAAAATAAATACTCGTTCTATTCTAGAAGTAATGACCTCTGAAAATTTAGTAACGGCTGCTCAAGGAACCACTTTGCAAGAAGCAGAAGGTATTCTACAAGAAAATAAAATTGAAAAATTACCTGTAGTTGATAACAATAACAAGTTAGTAGGGTTAATTACCTTTAGAGATATTACCAAATTAACGCAAAAACCTATTGCTAACAAAGATCGATTTGGTCGTTTGCGAGTAGCTGCGGCTTTAGGGGTAACAGCTGATGCTGTTGAAAGAGCAACTGCTCTAGTAAATGCAGGTGTTGATGCAGTAATTATTGATACCGCTCACGGACATACAAAAGGCGTAGTAGATGTGTTAAAAGCAGTAAAAGCAAAATTCCCTGAATTAGACGTAGTAGTGGGTAACATTGCTACTGCAGAAGCAGCTTTATATTTAGCTCAAAACGGTGCAGATGCTGTTAAAGTAGGGATTGGTCCTGGTTCTATTTGTACAACGAGAGTTGTTGCAGGTGTTGGATTTCCACAATTTTCAGCCGTTTTAGAAGTAGCAGCCGCATTAAAAGGGACAGGAGTGCCGGTTATTGCAGATGGTGGAATTCGTTACACAGGTGATATTCCAAAAGCGATTGCTGCAGGAGCTGATTGTGTGATGTTAGGTTCGCTTTTAGCAGGAACAAAAGAATCACCAGGTGAAACCATTATTTTTGAAGGAAGAAAATTCAAATCGTATCGTGGAATGGGTTCAGTTGAAGCGATGCAAGAAGGTTCAAAAGACCGTTATTTCCAAGATGTTGAAGACGATGTTAAGAAATTAGTTCCAGAAGGAATTGTAGGTCGCGTGCCCTATAAAGGAGAATTGAACGAAAGCATGCAACAATTCATAGGTGGTTTAAGAGCCGGAATGGGGTATTGCGGATCAAAAGATATTCAAACGTTGCAAGAAAGCAGTCGTTTCATTAGAATTACAGCAAGTGGCATTGGCGAAAGTCACCCACATAATGTTACGATTACAAAAGAAGCTCCAAATTATTCGAGATAGTTTTTGAGTTTTCAGTAATTAGTCGTAGTTTATTTCAAATAACCTCTGTCATTCCGTAGGAATCACATACTATAGATAATACAAAAACCTGATAAGTTTCAAAAAAGCTTATCAGGTTTTTTTATTCGCTTAAAAAGGAAGCAATTTTCTTTTTATCACCTGCAATCCATAGAGTATCATCAGCTTCTAAAATGAGGTGTGATTCAGGATTCAAGATACGTTTGCCGTTCCGTTCGATACCCACAATGATACCATGAGTTTTTTCTCTAATTTGCGATTCCCGTATTGTTTTCCCTATGCAAATTCTATTTTTTAATTCGAGTTGTTGTAAAATAATCTCATCTTCCAATACCTCTTCTGGAAGGTCAATTTCATTTTGATCTAAATAGTTTTTAAAAGCAATAACTTGTTCATCCGTACCAATAACACTTATTTCATCACCAGGAAATAATCGCTCAGAACGTAAAGGAATATTTATAATTATATCGCCACGTTTAATAGTGGCTATGTTTATTCCAAAATGTTCTCTAATTCTTAATTCTTCTAACGTTTTTCCAACGATGTTTGAAGCTAAAGCAATATTAAAATTCGCCATGTGACCATCCCATGGAGATAGCACATTTTGACGTTTATTGGTTTTTGCAATTTCCCTTCCATGATAATTTTTAAGAAAATGGCCTTCAATTTTGTTGTAAAAGGCATGAAGTTTTTTTGGAAATAAAACATAGGAAACAACAGCTATTACTAAAGCAATAAAAGCAATAATGGGAGAAAAAAACGTGTTTAAAATAAACCCAATATAAAACAAAGAAAGCACTATTCTAAAAAAGACTAAAACTATTATTGGTCCTTGGTATTTTCGTACTTGCATTAATTCTTGCACTTGTTTAGTGGCAACTCTTCGTAGTGATAACGCCCATAAAAAGGGAGATAACAATACAATAGTGATTAATGCAGCAATGGCATTTCCAAAACGAGAATCTTGTACTAACGGTAAAATATATTTTGAAGAAAGTGAAATAATAGCCACTATGATAATAGAATGTATTACAACTTGGGTTAAGTAAGCGCGAAGTACAATTTGCCATGTACTTACGGATTTTATCGCTTCGGTATTTGCACTATATCGTTCAATTCGTTTTACCCATCGGCGTGGTAATTTTTTCTCAAGATAAATTGAAAAAGGGGTTGAAAATTTCACCATAAAAGGAGTGGTAAATGTTGTAATGGCCGAAACAGCTACTATTATCGGATATAAAAAATCACTTGTTACATTCAACGTCATTCCTAATGTGGCTATGATGAATGAAAATTCACCAATTTGTGATAAACTCATTCCTGTTTGTATCGATTGCTTTAGGGGTTGTCCTGAAAATAGCGCTCCAATAGTAGATAAAAATGATTGTCCAAGAATTACAGCAAAGGTTAAAATCCCTACAGGAACAGCATATTTTACTAACATTTCGGGATTGATTAACATTCCGACCGATACAAAGAAAACAGCACCAAATAAATCTTTAACCGGTTTGACCAAATGTTCGATATGTTCGGCTTGAGTAGTTTCAGCTATTATCGAACCCATGATAAACGCGCCAAGAGCTGGTGAAAATCCTACATTAGCAGCAAATAAAACCATTAAAAGACATAAAGCTAATGAAACTATAAGCAGCATTTCATCGGTTAAGAGATGCTTAGCTTTCTTTAAAAGTGTTGGAATAAAGAAAATTCCTGCCACAAACCAAATGGTTAAAAAGAAAATTAATTTCAATACCGATTGCATTAATTCGCCTCCCGAGAATTGCTGACTTACCGCTATGGTTGACAACATCACCATCATTAAAATGGCTAAAATATCCTGAACAATTAGTGCTCCAATTACATTTCCTGCAAATTTTTGTGTCTTAACGCCTAATTCATCAAAGGTTTTTAGAATAATTGTCGTGGAAGAAATAGATAAAATGACACCTAAAAATAAGCTATTCATTTTACCCCAATCCATAAGTTGTCCTATAAAATAGCCGATAATGACCATGCCGACAATTTGGGTAATTGCAGTTATTGAGGCAGTTCCACCCACTTTCATTAGCTTTTTAAAACTAAATTCGAGTCCTAAGCTAAATAAAAGAAATATCACACCAATTTCTGCCCAAACTTTGACACTGTCCATGTCTTTTACAGTTGGAAAAAAATCAAATTGGCTACTCGCTAAAAATCCAGCCACTAAATAACCTAAAACCAGAGGCTGTTTTAATTTTCTAAATAGTAATACAGCAATAGCCGCAGTAACAAGGATTAATCCCAAGTCGCTAATTAAATTAGGCAAATGCAAAGTCGAAGCCGATAGAATTACCATTGATTTGAATTTTTACTAAAATACTGAAAAGGATTTGGAATACAAAAAAACCTCGTATTTTTTTATTACGAGGTTAGTATATAAAATTAGTTTTGTTAAATCCCTAAATAATTACTTGGTGTAATTTGCATTAATTCAGCTCTAACTTCTTCAGAAACTTTTAAAGTTCCAATGAAATTATGAATCGCTTCTTTATTGATTACACTGTTTGTTCGGGTTAAGTCTTTCAAAGCTTCATATGGATTTGGATAGCCTTCACGACGTAAAATCGTTTGAATCGCTTCTGCAATCACGGCCCAGTTTTTCTCTAAATCTTCCGCAAACTTTTCTTCGTTTAATAACAATTTGTTCAATCCTTTTAAAGTTGCTTCAAATGCGATTAAAGTATGTCCCATTGGAACACCAATATTACGTAATACCGTACTATCAGTCAAATCTCGTTGTAATCTTGAAAGTGGTAATTTTGCAGAAAGATGTTCAAAAATAGCATTCGCAATTCCTAAATTTCCTTCCGAATTTTCAAAATCAATTGGATTTACTTTGTGTGGCATTGCCGAAGAACCAATTTCGCCTGCTTTTATTTTTTGTTTGAAATAATCCATAGAAACATACGTCCAAATATCTCTATCCAAGTCGATTAAAATTGTATTTATTCGTTTTAAAGCATCAAAAAATGCGGCAAAATGATCGTAATGTTCAATTTGTGTCGTTGGAAATGAATGGTGTAATCCCAAACTATTTTCTACAAAATCAGTTCCAAATTTTTTCCAATCGGTATTTGGATACGCTACTTTATGTGCATTGTAATTTCCAGTAGCACCTCCAAATTTTGCTGCAAAAGGCACGTTGAACAACAAACGCATTTGCTCTTCTAAACGCTCTACAAAAACTAAAATTTCTTTTCCTAAACGAGTTGGAGAGGCAGGTTGTCCGTGAGTTCTGGCTAATAATGGAATGTCTTTCCACTCCATAGCCAATTCTTTTAATTTTGCAATTACGCTTACTAATCCTGGTAAATATACATTTTCAAATGCTTCTTTGGTAGAAAGCGGAATCGCTGTGTTATTTATGTCTTGCGATGTCAATCCGAAATGAATAAACTCTTTAAAATCATTCAATCCTAAACCATCAAATTTTGATTTAATGAAATATTCCACCGCTTTTACATCGTGATTCGTTGTTTTTTCGGTTTCCTTGATCCAAAGTGCATCTTCGGTAGAAAAGTTTAGATAAATTGCTCGTAACGAATTGTATATTGTTTTGTCAATTTTAGCTAATTGAGGTAAATCGGCATCGCGAAGCGCAATAAAATACTCAATTTCTACTAATACTCTATATTTTATTAAGGCTTCTTCTGAAAAATAAGGAGCTAATGAAACGGTTTTATTTCTATAACGACCATCAATTGGCGAAATAGCATTTAATTCTGTTAGTTGCATGTTGTTGTGTGTTGTTTAACGAAGTGCAAATTTAGTAATTAGTGATTAGTAATTAGTAATTAGTTTGTAGTTTTTTATTTTAAATTTAAAAGTTCATCTTTCACTATTTTCATTCCTTCAACTGCCGATAGTGGAAGTACTTTTAGCTTATTAGGTAAATCATAAATTGTGGCGGGTTTTGGATCAATATAATAAACAGGAACTTTTTGGTTCACATAATTCATTAATCCTGCTGCTGGATAGACTTGTAACGAAGTGCCAATAATTACTAATATATCAGCTGTTTCAACAATTTCTATGGCTTTTTCAATCAAAGGAACTGCTTCACCAAACCATACAATGTGCGGGCGTAATTGATTGCCTTTTTCGTCGCAATCACCTAGATTTAAATCTGTTTTCCAATGCATTATGTTTTTTTCGTTTGCAACACTTCTCACTTTTAATAATTCGCCATGAAGATGTAATATGGAAGAACTTCCTGCTCTTTCATGTAAATCATCTACATTTTGAGTGATGATATGAATATTGAATTGTTTTTCTAATTCAGCTAAAATTTCATGCGCTTTATTAGGATTTACAGTTAAAAGTTGTGCTCTTCGTTTGTTGTAAAAGTCTAATACCAAAGATGGATTTTTATTCCACCCAATAGGTGAGGCAACTTCCATGATATCATGGCCTTCCCATAGTCCATCAGCATCTCTAAAGGTTTTAATGCCACTTTCGGCACTTATTCCAGCACCTGTTAAAACGACAATTTTTTTCATACTACAATTTTCATTTTCTTTGTAGTAAATTTAAGAAAAATGGATGTTAAAGATCACGAACTTTTAAATTATTTAGAAAGGTTTCTTACCGAAAATAGAAAAGAAGGTTTTTTACGCGTGTTGAAAAACCGAACTAAGCATTTTACGATTGCAATGGAAGATGTGTATCAATTACATAATACCAGCGCAGTGATGCGTAGTTGTGAAGTTTTTGGTATTCAAGAATTGAACGTGATTGAACAGAAATTTGGTAAACGAATTGATACCGAAATTGCAATGGGAGCTCAAAAGTGGGTTGATGTGTTTCGATACAATTCAGTTCAAAGTTGTATGGATGAGATGCGGGCAAATGGGTATCAAATTATTGCGACTACTCCGCATGACGAATCTTGTTTTTTGCATGAATTCGATATTACTAAGCCTGCTGCTTTATTTTTTGGAACGGAACGCGATGGTTTATCTCAAGAAGTACTAGATCAAGCCGACGGATTTTTGAAAATTCCAATGGTGGGTTATACCGAAAGTTTGAATATTTCGGTTTCGGCAGCTATCATTATTCAAGATATTACGACTCGATTGCGACAATCAGCAATTAATTGGCACTTAACCGAAGATGAAATTTGGGAAAAACGATTAGATTGGACTCGAAAATCAATAAAAGATATAGATTTTATTGAGCGAAAATACCTTGAAGAACACCAAGAATAATGCCTTATTTGTTCTTTTTTAACACTTTATATTCTTCATAACATAAGCTAATGGCATCCATAATTTGCAGGTCGTTAGCCGTTTGAATAAAGTATTCTGAATAGTTACAATTTTGTAATATAAGCGGAATATCGTCTTTGTCAATTTCTAAAAGTGCCGCTAAGGTTTCGCGATCAAATTTGGTAGCCAAAAGATTTCTAACTGTATCGTCTTTTTTCATTTCCTTAAGCTTTTTCATTTCCTTTGGACGTTTTCCAAACGTATTATAAAGAAAATCAGCAGGATTAAAAATAGAACCTAAAACTTTAGAAACTGCACCAGGAGCTTTGTCACCAGCTTCATATCCGGCATTTAATCCAGAAATACTATAACGAAAGCCATCATCAGCCACAGGAATTAATTGGGTGTCAACTTCAACATAACCTGTTAATTGATATTGTCTAATAACCACTTCATCCAGCACATATGCTTTTTCGGTAAGATAAATTTTGGTGGGATTATTTTTGATCCAGTCGTTGGTTACTTTTACCTTAACAGTTTCAAAACCAACATAAGAAAATAGTAGTGTATCGTTGAGTTTTGTAGCAATTTCAAAAGTACCGCTTCCAGAGGTAGCTGTTCCTGTAACTCTTGTTGCATTTATTACGTTTACGTTGCCAATAGGTAATTTAGTTTCATTGTTGACCACAGTACCTTTAATATTTACTAAGGTATCATTTTGTGCCCAACTTAAGTTAGCAACGAAAACAAATAAAAAAACTACAAAATATCTCATTCTTTTTAATATGGATTCAAAAATACGAATCTAAAGATGATATTTTGTAGTTTTTAGTAATTTTATAAGAAAATTAACGAAAAGCGATTAGCTTCTTCTTGGTCTTCTTGGTCTTGCGGTATCACCAGTACTTTCTGCACGTCTTGGTGCTCTGTCTGAAAATCCACCTTCTCTTTTTGGAGCTGAACTGCTTCTTTCGCCTCTAAAACCGCCTTCTCTTCTTGGAGCTGCGCTATTTCTATCACTACGGAAACCACCATCTCTTCCACCATCTCTTCTTGGTGCAGCACCACTTCTTTCACGGTTAAAACCACCTTCGCGTCTTCCACCGCCAAAACCACCACCAGAACTTCTTCCGTTGTGATCGCGTCTTCCGCCACCGTCGTTTTTAGAAATTTCAACGTTGATGCGTCTTCCGTTCATATCATATCCGTTAAGAACAGACATTACTTTATCGGTATGTTCGCCATCAGTATTAAAGAAAGAAAAACCTTCTTTTACGTCAACTTTGAATACGTCATCACGACCTAAATCTAATGTTTCTTTGATGAAATCTTTTAATTGCATCCAATCGAAATCATCTCTTGCACCAATATTGATGAAATAACGCACAGGATCACCTGCTCTAATTTCTCTTGGTTCAGAACTTCTTTCACGGTCATTACTTCTTTCTCCTGTAATATCGCGTTTAGATTTGTAGTAATTGATGAATCTATTAAATTCAACCGAAACCATTTTCTTAATTAATTCTTCTTTAGATAAACCATCTAACACTTCATTAATTGCAGGAAGATAGTTGTCAATTTCATGATCAACTTCGGTATCTTTGATTTTATTAGCTAAGTGTAACAACTGAATTTCGCAGATTTCAATACCTGATGGAATTGTTTTTTCTTGAAATTTTTGTTGGATGATTCTTTCAATTGAAGAAATTTTACGCAATTCACTTTTGGTAATAATTACAATTGAAGTTCCTAATTTTCCAGCTCTACCAGTTCTTCCAGAACGGTGATTGTAAGTTTCAATTTCATCTGGTAATTGATAATTTACTACGTGTGTAATATTATCAACGTCAATTCCACGTGCGGCAACATCAGTAGCTACCAACATTTGAATTTGGCGACCTCTAAATGATTTCATAACTCCATCACGTTGAGCTTGCGATAAATCGCCGTGTAATGCTGCAGCGTTGTAACCATCTTCGATAAGTTTTTCGGCAACGGCTTGTGTGTCTCTTTTAGTTCTACAAAATACAACCGAGAAAATATCAGGGTTTGCATCGGCTAAACGTTTTAAAGCTTCATAACGGTCACGAGCGTTTACACAGTAATATTCATGTGAAACTGTTGCTGATCCCGAGTTTTTGCTTCCTACAGTAATTTCAACTGGAGAAGCCATAAATTTCTTTGCAATACGAGCAACTTCAGCTGGCATAGTTGCAGAGAATAACCAAGTGTTTTTCTCGTCTGGTGTATCCGATAAAATGGAACAAATATCTTCGTAGAATCCCATATTTAACATTTCATCTGCCTCATCTAAGATACAAAAATCGATGTTTTTAATATTCACAAGACCTCTGTTAATCATGTCTTGCATTCTACCAGGCGTAGCCACAATAATTTGTGCACCACGTTTAACTTCTCTAGCTTGTTCTGTAATGCTTGCACCACCATAAACAGCCACAGTATGTAACCCCTTTATGTACTTTGAGTATAATTTAATCTCGTTGGTGATTTGTAAGCATAATTCGCGTGTTGGCGATAAAATTAATGCTTGCGTATTTCTATTTTCAGCATCAATTTTTTGAATTAGTGGAAAACCAAAAGCGGCCGTTTTCCCTGTTCCTGTTTGCGCTAGGGCAACTAAATCTGTGTTTTGTTCCAATAGTACTGGAATCGCTTTTTCTTGCACTTCTGACGGATTCTCAAATCCTAGATCTTTAATCGCCAGCAGTAGCGACTCATTCAATCCTAATTGTTCAAATTTATTCATATATTATTTTAAATTGGGTGCAAAGGTAGGGTTAAAATACTATATAAACTAATTTGTTAGTTATTGATTTTCAGTTTGTTAAATATTTTTCAGATTTGTTTTTAGGTCGAAAAAGTTGAAATCAGCGCAATAGTGCCTTATTGTTTTGATAAAAAAGCTATTAATTGGGCAACAGCAATTCCTCGATGACTAATGTGTGCTTTCTCTTCTAATGTAAGTTGTGCAAAGGTTTTTTGATGCCCTTCGGCGATGAAAATTGGGTCATATCCAAAACCATTAGTTCCAATTTTTTCGTCAATAATTTTTCCATTGATAATACCCGTAAAGAGTTGTTGTGTGCCATTTAAATTAAGACAAATGACTGTTTTGAAATTGGCTTTTCGGTTCGATTTATCTTTTAATTCTAGTAAAAGCTTATCCATATTGTCATTTGCATCTTTTTGTTCGCCGGCATAGCGCGCAGAATAAACTCCTGGTGCCCCATTTAAAGCATCAACTTCAAGACCAGTGTCATCGGCAAAACACGGATATCCATATTTCTCGGTAACATAATTGGCTTTTAATATGGCGTTTCCTTCAATAGTTTCAGCTGTTTCAGGAATATCTTCGGTACAACCTATATCTTCTAAACTTATTATTTGAATGGTATCAGCTACTAAAGCCTGAATTTCTTTTATTTTATTTTTGTTATTGGAAGCGAAAACTAATTGCATGCTTTTGAAATTTAAAACCAAATATATGATTTTTTCATGCTAAATATTAAATTTATGTAATTTGAAATAAATATTTTTCTATATTTGATTCAACAAAACCCTACATTTTATGATAACACTTCCCTTTCTTATGATTATTTGAAAGCTATTTTATAAAGACAATTTCATATTTTCTTTAAAAATAATCAATAGTAAAATCTTCATCAATCCCTATTCGCTATGAAATTAATTAAATGTACAATTACGTGTTTATTTTTTGTAATCTTTTTTGGATGTGAATCAGATCAAAAAAAACAATTTGAAATCACTAAAATCATTGATGCGGTATATAAAAATCAGAAAAACTTTTATGATATTCCATTAGATACGGCTTTGTTTTCATCTTCGATCATAAAAGAAATGAAAAACATTAGACATCTTACTGAGTTAGATGTTAAAAGAGTACAAAATAGTGAATTTCCAACCGATAAACCATTTCAATTTGAAGGAAGTGTATTTACCTCGCTTTCAGATGGATACTCAAAATACACAATTATCAAAATTACCATCAATGATAATAAAGCCTATGTAACAATTGATTTTGAGTACAATTCTACTCCAAAAGTAAAATGGACAGATAAGGTTGTTTTAATCAATAACAACGGTTGGAAAATAGATAATATACTTTTTTCTAAAATAGCTGGATGTAAGGATTTAAAAGAACGGTTGCATTATGCACCGGTTGAAGATGATGCTGATGAAATAATTCATAGTTCTTTGAAAGATAGTAAAGGAAGAATTTTATCTATGCGATTTAATACTACAAAAGATATTGTAACTGTTGATTTTTTAAATGAAGTTTTTGTTTTAATGGGGCAAAGACCTGCATCAGGAATGTGGTATGCAAATGGAGAGTATGAACTAAGAGGTAAAGGAGATCAAGTTTCTTTAAGTAAATAGGGTAAAGTTATTTTTACAACTTTTGAGGAAATTTCAGTACCATTTAAAGAAGCTAAAAAGTATTTTTTATTAACTAATTATAAGGAA
>JAGOAL010000032.1 GCA_017983975.1 Flavobacterium sp. | reverse complement strand
CAATTAGTTCTATGGGAGGCATTCAAGGCAGTATGAAATTTGCAGGTTTAGCCGCTTATTCATCAAGTAAAGGAGCAGTGATTACATTATCAGAATTATTAGCCGAAGAATATAAAGAACAAGGAATTGCCTTCAATGTTTTAGCACTTGGAGCTGTAAATACCGAAATGTTGCAAGAAGCATTTCCAGGGTATGAAGCACCAATTTCAGCTAAAGAAATGGCCGATTATATTTTTAATTTTGCCTTAACGGGAAATAAATATTACAACGGAAAAGTATTGCAGGTTTCATCAACCACACCATAATTTTTGTATATTGTAATTTCATTTAAATTTATACAACCATGACAAAAGTAAACGCCATTCAATTATTTGAAAACAAAAAAGTAAGAACCATTTGGGATGCTCAACAAGAAAAATGGTTCATTTCTATTATTGATGTAATAGAAGTATTGACAGAAAGTGATCGTCCACGAAAGTATTGGAGTGATTTAAAATCAAAGTTGATTAAAGAAGGAAGTGAAGTGTCCGATAAAATCGGACAGTTGAAAATGCAAGCTCCTGATGGTAAAATGCGATTTACAGATGTTGCAGATACAGAGCAACTTTTCAGATTAATACAATCGATTCCATCACCAAAAGCTGAACCTTTTAAATTGTGGTTAGCCCAAATTGCATCTGAAAGATTAGATGAAATGCAAGATCCTGAACTTTCAATTGACAGAGCTTTAGAGCAATATTTACAATTAGGATATTCGGAAAATTGGATTAATCAACGATTGAAAAGCATCGAAATTCGTAAAGAATTAACAGACGAATGGAAAAATAAAGGATTAAAAGAAGGGCAACAATTTGCTACTTTAACTGATATTATTTCAAAATCTTGGTCAGGAAAAACCACTAAAGAATATAAAATTCTAAAAGGGTTGAAAAAAGAAAATCTACGCGACAACATGACAAATACCGAATTAATTTTGAATATGTTAGCCGAAGCTTCAACTAAAGATATTTCTCAAGCTGTAAACCCTGCATCGTTTGAAGAAAGCAAAAAAGTGGCAAAACAAGGAGGTAATGTTGCCAAAGTTGCTTTGAAAGAATTAGAAGCTAAAACCGGTAAAAAAGTGGTAAGTTCGCTCAATGCAAAATCTTTGTTGGATACTAATAAAAAGATTGATAATAATTGAGTGAAGTTTTACAAAAATATCTTCCAGAACACGCGGTTACTCATTGTTTTGAGCTAATCAAAGACAATCATGTGCATTTAAAAATTGTCAACGAACGCATTACGCGTCATGGTGATTATCGAAAAGATGCTCAAGGTTATCATTTGATTACAGTAAATGCTAGTTTAAATAAATACCGATTTTTAATGACACTAATTCATGAAATTGCCCATTTAGTGGCTTTTGAAAAGTATGGTCGGCGAATAAAACCACATGGAGAAGAATGGAAACTTACTTTTCAACGATTAATGGTGCCTTTTATTCGACCTGAAATTTTTCCACACCAGTTATTGCCTTTATTGGCAAAACATTTTAGAAATCCAAAAGCGAGTAGTGATACCGATGCAAAATTAGCTATTGCCTTAAAACAGTTTGATCAAAAAGAAACTGATAAAAACTACATCTTTGAAATTCCTTTTGGAAGTCATTTTAGAATTCATAATGGAAAGATTTTCAAAAAAATTGCCTTGCGTGTTAAACGATATGAATGTCAGGAAATTAGTTCCGGACGATTGTACTTGTTTCAGCCCAATGCAGAAGTTGAATTGTTGCCTAATTGATGATTGAATTAATTTAGAAAAAATACCAAAAGAAAATATCTAAAATCAATTAGACTATTTTACATCATCTTCAATATACATTTTTCTAACGCGTTTGAATAATTCAGAAGAATAGACAAAATCGGTAACTGCTTCGTTATCTGTTTTGAAGATTTCTTTATTAGAACCTTCCCATTCTAGTAATCCGTTTTTAAGAAAGACAATTTTTTCGCCAATCTCCATTACCGAATTCATATCGTGCGTATTAATTACGGTGGTAATATTATATTCTTGAGTGATTTCCTGAATCAAATTATCAATTACAATAGCCGTTTTTGGATCTAATCCCGAATTAGGTTCGTCGCAAAAAAGATATTTAGGATTATTAACGATAGCTCTTGCAATAGCCACACGTTTTTGCATTCCTCCCGAAATTTCAGATGGACGTTTGTAATGGGCATTGGTTAAATTTACGCGATCAATTACAAAATCTACACGCTCTTTAATTTCTTTCGGAGTTTTTTTGGTAAACATTTTGAGCGGAAATCCAACATTTTCTTCCACCGTCATGCTGTCAAACAGGGCGCTTCCTTGAAAAACCATTCCAATTTCGGTTCGCAAGGCTCTTTTTTCATCATTTGATAATTCCGAATAAATTCTACCGTCAAATGAAATTGTGCCACCATCGGGCGTATGAATTCCTAATAAGGTTTTTAAGAAAACAGTTTTTCCAGAGCCACTTTGACCAATGATAAGATTTGTCATACCAGCTTCAAATCGGGTAGAAATCCCTTTTAAAACGGTTTGATCTCCAAATTTTTTTACAATGTTTTTTACTTCAATCATTAGCTTAATAAAAGTTGTGTTAAAATAAAATTCATTAATATAATCACTACCGAAGTCCATACAAACGACACGGTACTAGCTTGTCCTACTTCTAATGCGCCACCTTTCATATAATAACCATGGAATGAAGGTATGGTTGCTAGGATCAAGGCAAAAGTGGATGTTTTGATGAAGGCATAAGCGATATGAAACGGAATAAATTCGGTTTGAAGCCCTGTAATAAATTCGGGGCTACTAGTAAAACCTCCATAAACAGCCGCCATCCAGCCGCCAAAGACGCCTAAAAACATACTTAAGCCAATTACAAATGGATATAAAAGAAGTGCGATGATTTTTGGAAAAACCAAATAATTTAAGGAATTCACTCCCATTACTTCTAAAGCATCAATTTGTTCGGTAACACGCATAGTTCCAATACTTGAAGTAATGAATGAACCCATTTTACCAGCCATAATGATGGAAATAAAAGTAGGTGCAAATTCTAGAATTACCGATTGGCGTGTGGCAAAACCCACTAAATATTTTGGAATTAATGGATTCGTTAAATTTAAGGCAGTTTGAATTGAAACTACGCCACCTACGAAAAATGATATAAATGCCACAATACCTAATGATCCGATGATGAGGTCATCAATTTCTTTAAGGATTAGTTGTTTCATCACCGACCATTTAGTAGGCTTGTTGAAAATTTCTTTCAACATGATAAAATACTTTCCTATTTGCGATAAGTAACGAACGAGCATCATTTTATTCAGTGTTCAGTAATCTGTTTCTAGTAGGGTGTAAAAATACTATATTTTTTTGGATAAGTTTAAAACAACTTCCTTTCATTTTTTCAGGGTAATATTTTACCAATTTATTTTTACTTATTTTATTTTGAAACAGTTGCTAACCACTTATTCTTCATTTCATCTAACGCTTTGGTATCAAGATAATTGTAATTAAAAAATACGCCTTTTATATTTTTTAGCGTTTGTAAATCTTCTAAAGGGTTTTGGTCTAAAATAATAAAATCGGCTGGTTTGTTTACTTTTATCACTCCGTTGTCTTCTTTATGGAATATAGCGAAATTAACAGTTGCCATTTCTAAAATTTCAAAATTGGATAGCTTGGCGTTTTTTAATAATTCCATTTCGTTAATCATGTTGCAGCCTGTCATCATATATTTTGATGAAGCATCAGGGCTTAGCAGCATTTTGATGCCTTCTTTTTGTAAGCGTGCAATTACTTGGTATTTTTCTTGTAAATCTTTTAATTCTTTGGCAACTTCGTCTTTATAAGCTTGTTCACCTATTTTATCACGATATTGTTTCGTTTTATCGATCCATTCTTGCATAGTTGAGTTTGATACATATTCCATACCGTTCAATTTTCGCATGTCTTCATACGAATATTGACCAGAGCCTATACTATACCACAAAAGAGTTGGATTAATATAAATGTTGTTCTTTTTGATGGCTTGTATTCTCGATTCAAACAGGTTAGGCTCACCTACTAAACCGCCTAGATGCTCAATGGATTTGTAATTTGAATTAAAAAACACGTCTTCATTTAAACTATTTCCCATAGCAAGTCTTGGAAAATGACCGCCTAATGGCACATCATATTTTTTGCATAAACTGTCCAGTTTTGTAAATATTTCTTGATTTTTGATGCTCAATATTTTTATAAAACCATAGTTTTGTTCTTTCACGGTTTTTACAAATTCTTCTAATTGTGCTGTTGAAGCTTCAAGGTTTCTACTAATTGGAGGAGCAGAAATATATAACTTAGGATTAATTGAGTTTATAGTATTGTATTTGTTTTGCCATTCTTTGTGTTTCCAATCGCCACGCATAGAACGCAATTTGGTTACGCCATTTATCAAATTTAAGTCAAACATGCGTTGCAATTCTTCTTCCGTTTCTGGCAAATGGACATGTGCATCGGCTAATGAGGGCATAATATATTTGCCTTTTAAATCGATTGTTTTTTCTGCTTTGAGTTTTGATTTTTTTGCGTTTTCTATAGCTACTATTTTACCGTTTGAAATGGCGATATTTTGGTTTACCAATACCTTATCGCTTTCCATAGAAACGATGTTTACATTTGTGAAAACAAGTTCATGTTTTTGGTTTTGACTAATAATGATTTGAGAGCAAAGAACTGTTGCTAGTAAAAGAATTTTTTTCATATTTTTAGGGATTTAAAATCTTACTTTATAGGGATATGTCTCATAAATTGCATTGTCTTCATTAATTGTGTAACCTGCAGCGGCATCTTTTTTTGCTTTTGCTATGAGTAAACTACTTTCCTCATTTTTACCTAAACGAGCTAAACAAATGGCTTTATAAAATTCTACATCTGAAAACTCTGGATAATGTTTTAATGATTTATCAAATTCAACAATTGCATCTTCCCATTTTTGCTGTTCATATTTACTAATGCCAAAATAAAATAAATCTAAATAATGTCCATCACCAAAACGTTTCGATTGATCTTCAATGTCGGTTTTAAAAATAGTTTCAGCTTTTTCAAATTCATTTAATTGTAAATAAGAAATTCCAATATAAAAAGCATAAGTATGATCTTGAACATATTGATTACCAAATTTTTTATTACAATTTTCGAAATCTACAATAGCATCTTTATACGTTTTAGCAAATATGCATTTTATAAATGCTCTATAGTCTAACCATCTTTTTTCATCGTATAGAACTGCTTTATCAACTAATGGCATACCAACATCATATTTCTTTGCTTTAAAATAGGGCATGGCTTTTTGTTGCCATAAATAGGCGATGGTACTGTCTTTTTTTAATCCGGCATCTAGACAGTCTTGATACTCTTTCATCATGACTGTGTAGTTGATTTTATCAGCACAATCATAAACATGCTCTTTAATTATAGCTTCTTGACGCGTTTTTTTACTTTCGTAAGTTTCCGTTTGGGATTGGCTAGAAATAGAAAGTAACGAAGTAATAAATATGGTTAATCTAATCATTGTTATAGGGGGGTTGTCTTAACTAGTAAAGTGATATTATGAATTTAATAAACACCATTTTACTTGTATAATTTGTATTAATTGAAATTGTATTTTTATTTATCGAATGTAAATAAAATCAAAATTAATTAAAAAAAAGTACTATATTGTTAAAATAAGTATAATTAAAACAACTTCTCTTTCATTTTTTTCCAGCGGTAGTTTCTGAAAAATTGAGCTTGTTCAGCAGTAACAAATAAAGGTTTTTTTGCAGCTTTTGCTTTCCAAAAGCCCATAAGATAGTCGATGAATAACAATGGTTTACCTTTTCTCATCGCTAATTTTAAGGATGAAATAGCTGTAATTATGAATCCGTAGCCCAAACTATAAAAGGCTTCTCCTTGCTTATAACGTGCGGCTTTATTGTAACTAGCGCCTGTTGGTTTTAAGTGTTTTACGTGTAAACTTTCATCCGTTACTATTTTCCAATTGTAGAATTTACACAATAATTCATCTACGGTGTCCCAACCCATAGCTGGTTTTAATCCGCCTATTTGTTTGTATGTTTCTTTTCTGTATGCTTTTAAAGCCCCTCTAATATGGTCTTTATCGGTTAGGTTTTCTAAAACCCAGTCGCCATTTTTTTCAACATAACAGAATCCTCCAACCATTCCAACCGTTGCGTCAGATTGAAAGTGTTTGATGATGGTTTCAAAATAGTTATTTGGAAAAATTAAATCGGCATCAACTTTTACAATAATGTCATATTGGTTGTCAATGTGTTTTTCGCCTTCATGAAATGCTTGAATTACTTTGCTTCCAGGCAAATGAATTGCATCTGATTTTTTATTTACTAATGTAATAAATGGATGTTTTTCGGCGAAAGCCAACACAATTTCAGCAGTTTTATCGGTCGAATTATCATTCACCACAACAATTTTTGAAGGTAAAACGGTTTGTTCTACTAATGATTGTAAAGTCAAAGCCATAAAAGCTTCTTCGTTGTAGGCCGGAATGATAATATAGTAAGCCCCCCAGCCCCCGAAGGGGGAGTTGGAAGTATTTTGTGTTGAATTTGTTTTGTTCATTATAAAACTTATTTTGCGTTTTATATTCCCCCTTTGGGGGTTAGGGGGCTTCTTTCAGCGTAAACCAAATAGTATCTCGGCGTAAACCATCTCAATAAAGGTCTAAAACCTATTTTTTTAAAGGGATGTGTAAATTTTACTCGGTCAACAATTTTGAATCCAGCTTTTTCTAAAAGCCAATCGAGTTGCCAATCTTCAAATTCGTGATAATGCCTGTCCCACATATCGGTTTTGCTTCTATAAGCCGGAGAAAACCAAAGGCGTAACGGAATCGAAATTAATATTTTATCGGCTTTTATATTTTGTAATACAGTAAACGGATTTAATAAATGTTCAAAAATTTCAAATCCAGTAAATACTTCATAATTTTCATTTTGAAGCGCTGATTGATCCCTATCAATATCTTCGCCTTTAGTATTGATGACAGTATAGCCATTAGCTACCATAATTTTTGAAAATGGGTTGGGAACACCTAAATCAAAAATAGTTTCAGAAGTTTTGATGTGTTTTTTTAGAAAATCTAACGTAATGTTAAATCGTTTACTTGGATATGTTTTTTCGTACATTCTTACTGTTTATAGTTTAATGTTTATTGTTTATGGTTTTGCAAAATTAACTATTAACCATTAACAACAAACAACAAACTAGAAAAATTACATTTGATATACAATTGCGTTGATGTTCATTCCTGAACCAACAGATGCAAAAACGATTACATCTCCTTTTGCTAATGTTTGATTTTCTAATTCGCCTTTCATCATTAAATCAAATAGCGTAGGAACGGTTGCAACACTAGAATTACCTAATTTGTGAATACTCATTGGCATAACACCATCGGGTGGCGATTGTTTGTATTGTTTGAAAAAACGGTGAATTATAGCTTCGTCCATTTTTTCATTGGCTTGATGAATCAACACTTTTTTAACTTTTTCGATGGGAACACCACTTTTTTCAAGACATGAAGCCATTGCCTTTGGCACATTGGTTAAGGCAAATTCATAAATTTTTCTGCCATGCATTTTTATGTAGCGAACATCTGGATCGTGGTCTTTATTGAATGAATTTCCAAAGAACAAATAATAGGCTTCATCATAAGTAAAAGTTGCCGTTTCATGCGATAAAATTCCGCCAGCTTCTTCTGAAGATTCAACAATAGTTGCACCAGCACCATCAGAATAAATCATCGAATCTCTATCATGAAGATCAACTACTCTTGACAAGGTTTCGGCACCAATTACTAAACATCTTTTTGCCATACCGGCTTTTATAAATGCATAAGCTTGAATGACGCCTTCTACCCAACCTGGGCAACCAAAAAGAATGTCATATGCTACACATTTCGGATTTTTAATTTTCAACCCGTGTTTAACGCGAGTAGCTAAACTAGGTAAAATATCGGATTGAATAGCACCTTTTTTAACATCACCAAAATTATGAGCCAAAATGATGTAATCAATTGTTTCTCGATCTATTTTTGCGTCTAAAATAGCCTTTTCTGCTGCAAGAATTGCAATGTCAGATGTGCATAAATCATCTGTTACATAGCGTCTTTCTTGAATCCCTGTAATTTCTAAAAATTTTTCTGCCACAACTTCATTTGAATGTGGAAACAGTGTTCCGTCTTCATTCAAGAAGGAATGTTTTGCAAAATCTATATTAGAAACTTTTTCTGTAGGGATATAACTTCCAGAACCGGTTATTTTAATATTCATAATTGTTGATTTAATGTAACGAAAATATTAATTATTTTTTAACAGAGATGAAAAACACTTGTTTTATTTGTACTAATTATCAAATTGTTAGTTAAACGATTAAAAAATGAGAAATCTCTTTTTTTAAGACTAAATTATGTAAATTTTATTTGCATAATAGTTGCCATGCTTAAGGCTTGCGTTTTCATTTGTTCGGCATTTTTTCCTGCGAAATATGCGTCAATTATTGAATTGAAATGGTTTAACCAAATGGTATAGTGTTCTTTTGTAAATGCAGATTTTTCATGAACTTCTTTATGAATAGAAAACATATTATTATAATATCCGCCTTTTAAAAATAATGATTGTTCCCAAAAGGTAGCTAAAATCTCAAAATGCGCTTCTAAGTGTTCATTTACAGATGTAATACGAGTAAAGAAAAAACGTATAACATCATCGGCTAAAAGTTTATCATAAAACTTGTGCATAATGAGTAAAATATCTTCGCGGGTTTCAATGTCGTTCATAAGTTGGTTAAAGGTTATAGGTTAAAGGTAAAGGGTTAAAAAAAGTTCAAGATTAATAACTAATCTTGAACTTTCAAACTTTAAACTTTAAACCTGAAACTTAAGTTTACATATACGCTTCAATTGGCGCACAAGAACAAACTAAGTTTCTATCACCATACGCTTCATCAATACGACGAACGGTTGGCCAAAATTTATTTTCAGCAATATAATCTAGTGCATAAGCAGCTTGCTCTCTGGTGTATGGAAAAACCCAATCGTTTGCCGTAACCATCCCTAAGGTATGCGGTGCATTTCTTAAAATGTTGTTTACATCCTCTTTTGTTGAAGCTTCAATTTCTTTACGAATAGCAATCATTGCTTCACAAAAACGATCTAGTTCAGCAACATCTTCAGATTCTGTAGGCTCAATCATTAAAGTACCTGCTACCGGGAAAGAAACTGTTGGGGCATGGAAACCATAATCCATTAAACGTTTTGCAATATCGGTAACTTTGATGCCTTTTTCTTCAAATGCTCTACAGTCTAATATCATTTCGTGAGCGGCTCTTCCCATTTCTCCCGAATATAAGACAGGATAATGTTCGTCTAAACGCGCTTTCATATAATTTGCATTTAAGATGGCATATTTAGTAGCATTAGTAACGCCTTCTGCTCCTAACATGGTAATGTATCCGTAAGAGATTAAACATACTAAAGCCGATCCATAAGGTGCAGAAGAAATGGCAGTAATTGCTTGATTTCCTCCAGTTGGAATAACTGGATTGGTGGGTAAAAATGGAACTAATTTTTCGTTCACACAAATTGGTCCAACACCTGGTCCACCACCTCCGTGAGGAATAGCAAAGGTTTTGTGTAAGTTCAAGTGACAAACATCGGCCCCAATTGTTGCAGGATTGGTTAATCCTACTTGTGCATTCATATTGGCACCATCCATATACACTAATCCACCGTTTTCGTGAATGATATTTGTAATTTCAATAATTGCACTTTCAAAAACCCCGTGTGTTGATGGATATGTTACCATTAATGCAGATAAATTTTCTTTATGAAGAATTGCTTTTTCTCTTAAATCTTCTACATCGATATTTCCGTTATCCATGGTTTTTGTTACGATGATTTCCATTCCAGCCATAGCGGCAGATGCAGGATTTGTTCCATGAGCCGAAGCTGGAATTAAACATACATTTCTGTGATTATCACCTCTTGATAAATGATAAGCACGAATGGCCATTAAGCCAGCATATTCACCTTGAGCACCAGAATTTGGCTGAAGTGTTGTTCCTTGGAAACCCGTTACAACATTCAATTGATGCTCTAATTTTTTCAACATGATTTGGTAACCTTCTGCTTGTTCAATAGGAGCAAAAGGGTGAATGCTGTTCCAATTTGCCATCGATAAAGGTAACATTTCAGCAGCAGCATTTAATTTCATCGTACAAGAACCTAACGAAATCATCGAGTGATTCAACGATAAATCTTTACGTTCTAATTTTTTAATATAACGCATCAGTTGACTTTCGGAATGATGATTGTTAAATACATCATATTGTAAGAAAGCCGATTTTCGTTCTAAGTTTGCAGGAACCATAGCTTCAGTAGCTAGTTGATTCACTTTGAAACTTTCTTTACCTGTTGCTTCGGTAAAAATAGCGATGATTTGGTTGATATCTCCAATTGATGTTGTTTCATTGAATGCAATCGAAATGGTTTCAGCATCTGGATAGAAGAAATTTACTTCGTGTTTTTCAGCAATTGATTTAACTTTTACAGCATCTGCTTTAACTAAAATTGTATCAAAGAAAGCCGAATTTGTTTGGTAAACACCTAATTTATTTAAAGCATTAGCGGTAGTAACAGCAGAGGCATGTACTTTATTCGCAATATATTGTAAACCTTTTGGTCCGTGAAAAACCGCATACATTCCGGCCATAACCGCTAATAAAACTTGAGCCGTACAAATGTTTGAAGTTGCTTTTTCACGTTTTATATGTTGCTCACGAGTTCCTAACGCCATTCGTAATGCACGATTTCCGTTCATATCGATAGATACACCGATGATTCTTCCTGGCATAGAACGTTTGTATTCTTCTTTTGTGGCAAAATAAGCAGCGTGTGGTCCACCATAACCCATTGGAATACCAAAACGTTGCGTGGTTCCTACTACAACTGCAGCCCCCATTTCACCTGGAGGCGTTAATTTTGCAAGCGATAAAATATCAGCAGCAACAGCTACTTTGATTTCATTTGTTGCAGCTTTTGCAATAAATCCACTGTAATCATAAACTTGGCCATATTTACCTGGATATTGTAAGATTGCTCCGAAAAATTCTGAAGAAAAATCAAAAGTTTCATGATTTCCAACAACTAATTCAATGTTTAGTGGTGTTGAACGTGTTTGTAAAACAGATAATGTTTGAGGTAAAATTTCTTCCGAAACAAAGAATTTAGAAACGTTGTTTTTCTTTTGATCTCTAGTTCGAACATCAAATAACAATGTCATTGCTTCGGCTGCAGCCGTTCCTTCATCAAGTAAAGAAGCATTAGCAATTTCCATTCCAGTTAATTCAATAACGGTTGTTTGGTAATTCAAAATCGCTTCTAAACGCCCTTGAGCAATTTCGGCTTGATATGGTGTATATGCAGTATACCATCCTGGATTTTCAAATATATTACGTTGAATTACAGCAGGTACAATTGCAGGATGATATCCTAAACCAATATACGATTTAAAAATCTTGTTTTTCTTTCCTAATTCTTGAATGTGATTTAAATACTCATATTCAGTCATTGGTTCGTCTAGATTTAAGTCGTTTTTTAAGCGAATATCATTTGGAATCGTCTCAAAAATTAATTGGTCTAAATTTTCTACACCAATGGTTTTAAACATGTGATTTAAGTCGGTTTCACGTGGACCTAAATGTCTCAAAGCGAATGCATCTGTTCTCATTTATTGATAAAAGGTATAAGTGTTTTTTATGTGTTGTTTTGAACAACAAAAGTAATTATTAATCTTTTAAATTTTGGATTTTAAAGACTGATTTTTTGTGATTTTATCAACTAAATCAATATCTTATTAACAGATTGATTATTTTTGTTGAATGGTGTTTTTGAAGAAAATAGTTGACTTTTATATTGCGAGTAGCATTCATGTTGCGTTTGCTACCTATGCATTTATTTTGCTGACTTTTACATCATTAAACAGTTCTTATGATTGTGATGTTGCTTATTTTGGTTTTTTTGGCACCATTGCGGCTTATAATGTAATTAAATATTTTAGCGTTTATAGACTGAAAAAGCATCAAATTTCAAAGAAAATTCATTTTATTTTTTTGCTAAGTTTGATTGCTTTAGCAACGGCACTATATTATTATTTTCAATTAGAAATAGATGCGCAATTTGTTGCTCTATTGGCGTTATTTATAACTTTACTTTACGGATTTTCTTTTTTTGGTTGGTTGAATTCTGGTCGAAATTGGGTCGGATTTAAGGTGTTTTTAGTAGCCTTGAGTTGGACATTAGTTACTTTTTTACTTCCGGTTGTAGCATTAAAAATGACTATTACTGAAATAGTAGTGCTGCAAGCTGTACAGCGGTTTGTTTTGATTTATGCTTTGATGTGCATCTTTGAAATCATTGATTTGCAATTTGATGCCATTGGATTACAAACATTACCACAACGAATAGGAATTGCAAACACTAAAAAACTGGGTTATTTTCTTTTGTTGGCGTTTATAGGAATTGATGTTGTAATTCAAAATGAAATACTACTTCTCAATTTGTTTTTTATCCTAGTTAATGCCGGTTTTTTATATTTTTCGAACGAAAAACGATCTAAATATTATTCTAGCTTTTGGGTTGAAAGTATTCCAATATTTTGGTGGTTAGCCCAAAGGTTGCTTACTTATTTCTAATCTTTTTTTCCCATTTCCAAGCCGATGACAAAGCATCTTCCAGTGATAATTCGGTTTTCCAACCCAGAATCGAATTTGCTTTTTCGGTATTGGCATAAGCTTCTGTAATGTCGCCTTCACGTCTGCCTACGATTTGATAATTCAATTTTTGATTAGATACTTTTTCAAAGGCGTTTATGACTTCTAAAACCGAACTTCCTGTTCCAGTTCCTAAATTGAAAATTTCTACGTTTTCAAGATTTTGTTGGTTTAGTAATCGCTTAAGCGCCACAACATGTGCTTTAGCTAAATCCACAACATGAATATAATCTCTTATTGCCGTTCCGTCTGGTGTGGGATAGTCGTTACCAAAAACCGATAATTTTTCACGTAACCCAATAGCCGTTTGGGTAATAAATGGAACTAAATTTTGAGGCACACCTAAAGGTAATTCTCCAATTTCAGCCGACTCATGTGCGCCAATTGGATTAAAATAGCGCAATAAAATAGCATTAATAGCACTTACTTTTGCGACATCTTTTATGATTTCTTCTCCAATTTGCTTTGTGTTTCCGTAAGGCGACATAGCGGTTTGAATAGACGCATCTTCGGTAATAGGCATATTTTCGGCTTGACCGTAAACCGTACATGAGGAGCTAAAAATAAACTGAGCTGCAGGTTTTTGTTGTAATTCTTGTAGTAAATAAATTAACGAATTAAGGTTGTTTTCGTAATACAACAACGGATTTTCAACACTTTCTCCAACGGCCTTAGAAGCTGCAAAATGAATTACTCCAGAAATATTTTCGTTAGCTTTGAAGAAATGCTGTACGGCAAGTTTATCACGCAAATCGAGATTTTCAAATTGTGGTTTTTTACCGGTAATGCGTTCGATACCGTCTAAAACATCAAGAGATGAATTTGAAAGATTGTCAATTGCAATAACCTCAAACCCTTCGTTTTGCAATTCTACAACAGTATGAGATCCAATAAAACCTAAACCACCGGTAACTACTATTTTCATTTATTTAAGATTATAGAATATAGATTATAGAATATAGATTTTACTGTAAGGTCTTTTCTCTATTTTCTATTTTCTATTTTCTTATTTTATATATTCTAAAACCGTATCAGTTATAAATTTAATTTGTTCATCATCTAATTCCGTGTGCATAGGTAACGCAATCACTTCTTTACATAACTGATTGGTAACAGGAAAATCTTCTTCTTTGTAACGAGTATCTGCATACGCTTTCTGACTATGTAATGGAATTGGATAATAAATAGCACATGGAATTCCTTTTTCTTGTAAATGCGCTAATAATCCATCGCGTTTTCCATTTAAAATACGAATCACATATTGATGAAATACATGACAATCACAAGAATCACAAATAAAAGGCGCCCAAATATTTGGGTTTTGACTTAAAGCCAAACTGTATTTTCTAGCGGCTTCTTGGCGTGCTTTGTTATACGTGTCAAGATGTGGTAATTTAGCTTTTAAAACTCCCGCTTGAATACTATCTAAACGTGAATTTACTCCTACAACATCGTGATGATATCGTTCATACATTCCGTGATTTACAATTCCTCTAATAATGTGTGCTAAATTGTCATCGTTTGTATAAATCGCACCACCATCACCATAGCATCCTAAGTTTTTAGATGGGAAAAATGATGTAGCAGCCACATGTCCAATGGTTCCTACTTTCTTCTTAGAACCATCTTTTGATGTATAATCAGCTCCAATGGCTTGCGCATTATCTTCAATTACATACAAATTATGCTCGTGAGCAATTTCCATAATCGCATCCATATTTGCTGCACGACCAAATAAATGTACAGGAACAATGGCTTTTGTTTTTGGTGTAATGGCTTTACGAATTCCGTCTAACGAAATATTCATATTATTCATGTCTACATCCACTAAAACTGGCGTTAATTGCAATAAAGCAATCACTTCAACCGTAGCGGCAAAGGTGAAATCGGCAGTGATTACTTCATCGCCAGGTTGTAGACCTAATCCCATCATGGCAATTTGTAAGGCATCGGTTCCGTTAGCACATGGAATTACGTGTTTTACACCTAAATATTTTTCTAAATCAGCCTGAAATTGATGCACTAATGGCCCATTAATATAAGTGTTAGTATCTAATACTTCTTGAATAGACGCATTCACTTCGTCTTTTATTTTTTCGTACTGACTTTTTAAGTCAACCATTTGTAATTTTTTCATCTTCCTAATCTAATTAAGTCAAGCAAAAGTAAGAAATTCTGCTTACATTTTTTGAGTTCCATAAAAGAAACGTAATTTAGCAACATAAATTAGTACTATGTCATTTATTTATAACTTTATACTACTTTTTGCTTCACAGATTTTAAAGATTTTGGCGCTTTTTAGTCCAAAATTGAACTTGTTTGTTAAAGGAAGAAAATCAGTTTTTGAAACGTTGAAAAATAAAATTCAAGCAACCGATAAAACAATTTGGTTTCATGCCGCTTCTTTAGGCGAATATGAACAAGGTTTGCCGGTAATTGAAGCCATTAAGCAACACTATCCAAATCATAAAATTGTTCTTACTTTTTTCTCTCCTTCGGGTTATGAAGTACGAAAAAACAATACAGTAGCTGATGTTACCGTTTATTTGCCTTTGGATACGATTTCTAATGCAAAACAATTTGTACAAATGGTTCATCCCGAAATGGTATTTTTTATTAAGTATGAATTTTGGCCTAATTATCTCAAGGAATTAAAAAATCAAAATATCAAAACCTATTTGATTTCTGGTATTTTTCGCGAAAAGCAACTCTTTTTTAAATGGTATGGCGGATTTTACAGAAAAGCATTACAAACTTTTGATTACTTTTTTGTTCAGAATGAAAGTTCAAAGACACTTTTAAAAAGTATAGGTTTTACCAATGTAAAAGTTTCTGGTGATACCCGTTTTGATCGCGTGGTTTCTATTTTAGAACGCGATAATACATTAGACTTTATTGAGCAGTTTATCAATAATAAAACCACCATTGTAATTGGCAGTTCTTGGCCTAAAGACGAAGAACTTCTCGTCAATTATATTAATCAGAGTTCGGATGATGTCAAATTTATCATTGCGCCACATAACATAGATAAAAATCAAATTTTAAATCTCAAAACCCAAATTTCTAAAAAAACGATTTTATTTTCGGAAAAAGATAATGTTGATCTATCAAATTATGCTGTTTTCATCATTGATACCATCGGAATTTTAACCAAAATTTATTCTTATGCAGACATTGCTTATGTTGGAGGTGGTTTCGGAAATCCTGGCGTACACAATATTTTAGAACCGGCTACGTTTGGAATTCCAGTGGTGATTGGTCCAAATTATTCGCATTTTTCAGAAGCAACCGCTTTAGTAAATTTAGAAGGTTGTATGACTATTCAAAATCAAACCCAATTGAATGAGGCGTTTGATCTATTACTTCAAAACGAAGATGAACGACTCGAAAAAGGACATATTTGCAGCACATTTGTTCAAATGAATAAAGGAGCTACGCAAACGATAATAAATTTTATTTTAGAATAGATTTATCCTGACAGGTATAGGAAACCTTGCAGGAAATCTAAATTAACTATAATATCTCGCTATAAATTCTACATTATGAGATTTACATTTTGGACAAAAAACAGCTTTTTTATTTTCTAATTTTCCACCACATTCGCAAGCATGAATTGGTTCTAAACCATCCCTTTCGTTATGGTAAACTTCGTGAAATTTTCCGCAAGATTGGCATTGAAAACCGAAAGTTGCACAACGTACCTTTAGCTTAAAATCATAGCCATGAATAAAAGTTGAAATTGATTCTGTGTGATGACAATCTAAACAACTTAAATTACCAATACCACCCATTTTTGAAAAAGTTAATTTGTTTTCTAATTCAAGTGCTTCTTTAAATTGTGGGTTTATGTCTACTTCAATTGGTGTCCAATCTAGTTCTTTTTCAATTAAACTTCTATATTTAGTTTGTGTTTGTTGTGGTGCTTTTCTAATGTATTCTTCGGCTAATTTTTTCTTATCTTCAGGTAAGTTTTTTAGATATTGAATTCTATCATCTGGATTAACGCTCATGATTTCTTCATTTTCGTTTTTGTATTCCCATTTTTCGGGAAGATTTGTCCAAACAACATTTTCCATTCCTTCTTTTTTTGCCCAATCCATTATTGCATTTTTAAATGGAAAATTTTCTGGATAAAAAGTTTCAGTTGCAGCAATATAATATCCAATATCAGCTGCTCTACATCCTTCACGAGATTGTAAATCAATGATTACATCCTCAACTTTTATGTAAAGTTGTCCTAAAGCGAAATAGGTAGTAACTGGTGTGCCGTTTTTTGAGATTACTAATGTTAATCTGCCGTTATTTGATATACGTGCAAACTCAATTGGTAAAACTGGGCCGTAGTTTTTCCAACCTACATCTTTAATGAAATTCAAATCTTTTGGATCCCAAGTTAAAGAGCCCCAGGCTAAAATAGCGGTTATGTTAAAATCAGGATGCATTGCAAATATGGTTAAATTTTAAAATAAAGTTTTCTCTTAATTCACAAGCAGAGATTCCATCAAATACAACTCCATTAATTATTGAATTTTTATAATTTTCTATTAATGTTTCTAAATCTATTTGAAAATTTTCTCTATAAATTATTTTAAATCTATCTTTTTCTTCAAAAGTAGTTCCGTCTTCTATACCTTTCTTTATTTTCCAATTATTTTTTGTTTGAGTTTCGTGTAATAAGCCACATCTTACATCTGAATAAAATTGCTTGCCATTTATTTTTGGATAGTAATTCTTAAAAGGTACTCTATTGTTAAAAAAGGATTTAAATATTTCATTATTACTTTTAAATTTTTCGCCTTTGGAATTAATAAAATTTGGATATTTATAAATCCAACCACAAATAAAACTCTCAATAGTTTCAATTAAAGAACATTGTAAATTAACAACAGCAAAACCTTCTCCTAAATTTTTATTCATTTCTAAAATTGCCTTTATTGGTTCTGTATATCTTGTTTGAATTCTCATTTCAAAAAATGAATAAGCCTCTACCCAATGTTCATCATAGTTAGGTTTTAATTTTTTTTCTAATTCTTTCCAATCATTTGTTTTTTTAAAGCCAGCAATTTTTATTTCAGTCATTCTTATTTTATTTCCAATTTACCAGTTTTTATTTCTTCCAATAATTCAATAACTATTTCTTCATTTATAAATGGATTTAATGTATTCCAGATATTTTCAGAACTTTTGATTTTATCGGAGAATTTGTGAATAAATTTTATTGGCAAATTAATATTTTTGTTTAATGCAAAAATGGAGAATTTCCATTTATAAATGTATTTTTCAATTAGTTCTTGAGACCATGGTAAATTTTCATTACCACTTAAATTATTCCAATCCCATTTGTCTTTGTATTTTTCAATCAATTCTTCAGACCATGGTAAACTCTTGTTTTTACTAAGTTCAAACCAATCCCATTTGTCTTTATGCTTTTCAATAAATAATAAACTCCAAGGAAGTTTATTATTTTTACTCAAATAAGACCAGTTCCATTTATTTTCATATTTATAAAAAAAAGATTCATTCCATAATAGGTGTTCATTAAGACTTAATCCGTGCCATACTCTCAAACTCCAATTTTTATTGAATTTTTCAATTAATTCGGTTGTTAAGGGTAAATTGTTAAAACATAATGTTTCCCAATCACATTTGTTAATATATTTCTCTATTAATTCAATAGACCAAGGGAAACTTGAATTCAAGTTTAACCAATGCCAATTAAATTTATCTCCAAATTTATCAATAAAATTTTCAGACCAAGGTATTTTTTTATTTTTGCTAAGTTCAGACCAATCCCATTTTTCCTTATATTCTTCAATGAATTTCAAACTCCAAGGAAGTTTTTCATTACCACTTAAATTATACCAACTCCATTTATTAAAATATTTTTTTATTAAATCATCAGACCAAAACATTTTTTTGTTTCTACTCAGATAATTCCAATCCCATTCATTTTTAAATTTTTCTATAAAATCTTCAGACCACGGTAAATTTTCATTTTCACTTAATATCTTCCAATCCCATTTACCTTTAAATTCTTCAATTAAATTTTCTGACGATGTCAAACTTTTATTTCTACTTAGAATTTTCCAATCCAAACTCCCTTCATTTTTTTTTATTATATCAACATTCCATTCAATATTTTCATTAGAACTTAATTTCCAATTGATATGGTTGTAATAAGATAATTCTTTATTAGCATTTGTTGTACCATTTACACCAGTTGCACCACTAACATTGGTCCCGTTCCAAGCCAATACATCTAACGAGTAATTAGTTCCATCTGCACTGTAAGTATCGCCA